>NZ_QQBG01000017.1 GCF_003339615.1 Candidatus Similichlamydia laticola | reverse complement strand
CCTAGGAGCTGTTGCACATTTGCTCGAAACGAAACACGGACAGAAGGTTACTGGATTTGCAGAGGGGACCTGGGGCTTCAACAGTAGGTATCGGTACTTTGAACCTGTAAGACTTTTGACAACAGCTGGTCTCTCTTTCGTGCAAACATGGAAGTCTCTCACATTGGATCTCTCTTTAGGCGGATGTTACCGCTCTGCGAAAGATGCAAGAACAGAGGATTATCTGAGTTTCAAAACCTTAGAGCCCGGTCATATGCTTTTTTGCTCACAGGAATTTACTTGTACTGTTGGACCAGACAGGAGCATTGGCGGCAATCTAGGTGCCTATTGGAAGGCTCCAGACTTTGTAAACAAAGTCCAAGTTAATTCGAAGCAAATCTTGGGAAGGGGAGAAATCTTCTACACCTGGACACCAAGTTCAAGTTTGTCCTTGCGCTTTTGCTATGCGAGATCAACACAAACACGTGGTTTCGGTACCCTTGGCTTTAAGTGTGCAGTACGTAAATAAAGTCGATTTCAAACTCAATGCAAAACTCCACCAAACTTTGTCGAGGATACTTCGTGAAACCTACATCTAGATTGAACATTTTGTTTCTCATCTTCTCACTTGGAATGACCCCACTACATGGCCTTCCGATTCAAGACCATCAGACATGCGCTGTGTTAACAGAAGCCTTTTCTTTAAGAGAGGGGGATCTTTGTCCTCAGATTTTGAATCGAGAGGAAATGACACGTGTAACGGGGAGTAAGCTCTCTTGGCCTTTTGATTCTGCAGGTCCACTCACGGTAGTGGTCGAAGCTCTTTCCGTAATTGGATTTGGAATCTACAAGAGCATTACCAACGCGACACGCAAAAAAGAAATACGAGAACGGAAAGATGTCTTAAAAAGCCAAAGGGACGAACTTGCGAGAGAAGTCAAAGCCCTTGAACAGCAAACTGAAAATCAGCGAAGGATTAAGGGTGCTAACTAGCTTCCAAGAGGGTGCCTGTCTACTTTTCAATATGTTTTTATGGATGGCATTCGGGCTTCCTTGTTTGAGTGCCTCCCCAGGACATCCTGCCTTTCTCTCTCACGAAATCAAGCCTCCATCGAGCAGCTGGTTGGAAAAAAGATGGTACGGTGTAGTCCGACAAAAACATAAGTTTTCTTGCGGAACGGCTGCCCTCGCAACTCTCTTGCGTTACGCGTACGGAAAGCCCGTACCAGAGGAGGATATCCTTGCCCAGGTCGATACGAACAAACCGATCTCTTTCGCTACACTAGCCGATTGTGCGGCTCGTTACGGAATAATCGGAGAGGGCTATCGTATGACCTGGCCTCAGCTATGTTCAGCTTCCAAGAAGCCGTGCATTGTTGCACTCCAGGATACGGCAGAGGGGCATTTCTCCGTTTGCTACTTGATTGATTCTCAAGGGAAGTACCTTATGTTAGGTGATCCCTCTTGGGGCATGCGTGTAGTGCCGGTGCATAGCTTTCTTAAGTCTTGGCAAAAGCCTGGAACGAGTTGGGGATATGCCCTCTTTTTTCGGTCTAATTTAAAAAGAGAAAACCCGGATTTGTCTGATTTTCTTCCACGAAACAGGAATGAGAGTCTTGATCAGAATTTATTCCCAGGTATAATGCATCTGCTTCGCTAGGAGTTATCTCCCAGGTCTTTAGGCGCTGATATGGCGACTGTAACTCAGTTGGTTAGAGTGTCGGATTGTGGATCCGGAAGTCGCGGGTTCGAGTCCCGTCTGTCGCCCAACCGTTTCTTCTTGATAAAACAACGCTTCATATAAAGTCGCAAACTCGGATAAATCCCGTTTTCGGGAGAAATGCGTTCTACGTGTGGTGGGTTATGTCAGAAAAACTCCAAGGCAAGTCTTCGCGAGGCACAAAGGAAATCAAAGGCTTTCTTCTTACTTCTCTGGGGGCCCTCTTTTTCCTTGCTCTTGTTAGTTTCAAGCCTTTTCCTGAATCTGCGAATTGGCTCGGTCTTGTTGGTTTTTGTACTGCCTTTGTCTCTCGACTCCTCTTAGGACTTCTCGCCTACCCTATTCCTTTCGTGCTCTGCTACCTTGGATGGCAGGTGGGCCGGCATCACGTGGACGTAACTTGTCCTTCCAGGGGCCAGAGGTGTATTATCAGCCTAGCCCTTTTCTCTTCTTCTCTGGTTCTTAACGTTCTTTCTGAGTTGTGGCCTTCTTTTGCCTCATCTGCTGGACACTTGAGTTCCTACGCCTCTGGACTTGACTATACCCCTCTCGGTGGCCTTCCTGTTTTCTTTATTTATAAACTCATGCCCGTCCTCAACTTAGCTGTTCTCTTTGGCCCAATAGGCAACATTCTACTGGGCTCCTTGGGGATCTCTTTTTGCACAGGATTTTTAATCTATCAAATTGGCATGAAACGTTTTGTAGCCGCTATAAAGAAAGGGAATGAACGCACTGTTTTCTTAGTTGGAAAAGGAGCCCTCCTCGTTGGCAAAACTTGTCACCGTACAAGTTGGATCATGTTAGAGAGCCTTTCTAAGATTCCCCTCAGAAAAACCTACCATGTCATCAAAGGCACCTCTTCCTCTTTGCTTCAGCTTCTTCTCAGATTGACACAACAAGGTATTTCTAAAATCAAACTGGAGTGGAGAACACATCAATTTTCAACTAAACCGTATCCAGCTCTCCTGAGTAAGGAGGGAAAAACTTTCACTCCAATTCTGCAAGTTCAACACATCTCGTTACTCAATAAAGTCGTAGCATCACAAGATCTGTCCGACTACATCCCACCTAGATCTATTCAAGAAGCAGATGAAGAACCCTCGCGCACGACGATAGAAACAGAGCTTAAACAACCTGTTTTCGAACAACCTCTAGAAGACGCGTCACGGACAGAGCCGACCGCTTTATTCGACTCCAACGCCTTTCTTCCTTCATTTGAAAACAATTTTTCTACCGTCCCTATTCCGTTGTTTACACAACAATCCTATCAACTTCCCCCTCCTTTTTTAATGAAAGAAGCATTTTCCTCCGAAACTCAGGAAGAACAAACAACTGCATTAAGGGAGGAAGCCTCTCGTTTAGAAAACGTACTACGCAACTTTGGTATAGATGCCACAGTAGGTGAAATCAATCAGGGAGCACGTATCACTTCATTCGAGGTGCATCCAGCAACGGGAGTCAAGGTCCAACGCATTAAGGCCATCGAAAGCGATATTGCGTTGAATATGGAAGCAAAGTCGATTCGGATTTTGGCCCCAATTCCTGGGAAGGCAGCTGTAGGCATTGAAATGCCTTCTCTCAAGATGCGACAAGTGGGTTTTCGCTCTTTATTAGAGGGCTACTTAGAAAAGGAAATCCCAATGGACATTCCACTTCTTTTGGGAGAGATGATTTCTGGAGAGCAAGTCATTGTCGATTTAACCAAAATGCCACACCTCATCGTAGCCGGCGCAACGGGTTCTGGAAAATCCGTCTGCATCAACTCCATCATCATGTCTATTTTGATGACTTGTACTCCTGGACAAGTTCGGCTTCTGATGATCGATCCCAAAAAAGTTGAACTTTCCTGTTACACTCCCCTTCCTCATCTGATTGCGCCCGTCATCACAGAGACTCAAGGCGCTAAAGAAGCTTTCAACTGGTTAACTCGAGAAATGGAATGGAGGTATGAAGTTCTACGCAGACTTGGATTGCGTCATATTCGTCACTTCAATGAAAGAGTACCTAACGAAAGCGAAAGCGAATTACTAGGCTTCGAAGTTCCAGAAAAGATGTACTTTATCGTCGTGATTGTAGATGAACTGGCAGATCTCATGATGACAAGTTCTACACCAGACATAGAAAACGCGATCACAAGAATTGCTCAGAAAGCCCGAGCTGTTGGTATTCACTTGGTCCTCGCCACGCAAAGACCTTCTAGAGAAGTTATTACAGGCTTGATCAAAGCTAACTTTCCAGCTCGAGTCGCCTTCAAAGTCTCTAATCGGGTGAACAGCCAGATCATTCTGGATATGGTAGGAGCCGAAGAATTACTCGGAAACGGAGACATGTTGTTCCTCTCTTCTACACATCCTCATCCAGTCCGAGCACAAGGGGCCTATGTTCAAGAAGAAGAGATTCGCGCTGTCATCGACTTTATTTGTCAAAGAAATAGCCCTAATTACCTCGTTGCTTCTTTCGATGAAGATCTTATAAACCAAAGTGGCAACAGATTTTGCGGAGAAAGAATAGAAGACGCTCTCTACGAACAAGCTGTCAAGATTATTCTAGAAACGGGTGTTGCCTCTACAACCTCTCTCCAACGTCGTCTCAAAATTGGATATCCTAGAGCGGCTAGTTTGATTGACGAGATGGAACGACAGGGGCTCATCAGCGCACAAGATAGTTCCAAGCAGCGCAAAATTTTGGTTGGCGAAGCTAATTTCCACTCTATAGATCCTAGAAATACGGACGAATTTTGACTTTTTAGACTGATTTGCTAACATGGCCCCTTCCTTTCCACGGCGGCATAGCCAAGTGGTAAGGCAAGGGCCTGCAAAGCCTTGATTCCTCAGTTCGAATCTGAGTGCCGCCTTAGTTTTGTCCTCGTTGAAAATGCCTATAAACTTCCTGTCCGTTGCTTGACTCTGGAAAGAACACTTTGCTAAGATCTCTCATCTGTCTTCCCCTAATATTTGCGGACGATACAGGTCGGGGATGAAGTGAGGAGTCGTGAGTTCTATGTCAAAAAATTCCAAGGAGATTCTTTTTGCAGAAACTGCTCGCCAAAGGCTGGCAGAAGGCATTGCAAAACTTGCTGAAACTGTTTGCTACACTCTCGGTCCTAAGGGCAGAAATGTCGCTCTAGACAAGGGCTGGGGGTCACATGCTGTCACGAACAATGGAAATGCGATTCTACGAACAGTATCTCTAGAAGATCCCTTCGAAAACTTGGGAGCTCAGCTGTGCAAGGAAATTGCGAGTAAGCTAAAGACGAAATGCGGGGACGGTTCTACAACGGCTGTTCTGCTTCTTTATCAGATGGTTTTGCAAGCTGTTAAGTATATCGCATCGGGTGCTAGTCCTGTACTGCTCAAAAAAGGTATGGAGCGAACAATTGGACATTTGACTCGGGTGATTGAAGAGTCAAGTATTCCCGTCATTTCTGATGAGGAGATATTGGCTTTAGCAAAGGTTTCTGCCCACGGAGCTTTCTCAGAAGAGGTGGGGCAGATCATCTGCGACACCATCAAAAAGGTTGGTAAGGAAGGCGTTGTTGTCATTGAGAGCGGGAGGTCTATGGAAACAACTGTCGAAGTTGTGGATGGTATGCGCATAGATCGTGGCTACTTGAGCAGCTACTTCGTCACGGATCCGGAGAGCCATCGTGTTGAGTTAAAGAACCCTCTCGTGCTTGTTACGGATCAAAAAGTTAACTCTATCCAAGAGATTCTCCCGCTTCTGCAGTCTGTTGCTTTGTCAAGACAAGAACTTCTGATTATTGCTGATGATCTCTCTAGCGAGGCTCTTTCAACGCTTGTAATTAATAAACTAAACGGCACATTGAAAGTGGCTGCGATCAAGGCACCTGGCTTTGGTGATCAAAAAAGGGGCTTGCTTGAGGATATCTGTACACTCACTGGTGCACAGTTCATCACAGAAGCCTTATCTTATAATTTAAAAAATACAACGACTGACATGCTAGGGAAAGCCGCTCATATCACGGTAACAAAAGAACATACAACCCTTGTAGAAGGAAAGGGGAACCCTGCAGATCTTGCTGCAAGAGCGGCTTTATTGAGGAGAGAAGCTGGAGAGGCAGAAAATGACTATGACAAGAAGAAGTTGTTACAGCGTTCAGCAAAAATGCAGGGTGGAGTTGCTGTTATTAAAGTTGGTGCCTCTTCCGAAACAGAGCTTGATTATAAGAAACAACTTTTTGAAGACAGTTTGAATGCAACTCAGTCTGGAATGGCAAAGGGTGTCGTCATTGGAGGAGGTGCCGCACTTTTCCATGCTAGCCGAGGCGTTGCAGAAACATTAAGCCTTGAAGGAGATGAGTTCTTAGGTGGACGCATTGTAGAGGAAGCATCTGAGGCTTTGGTGCGTCAATTAGCAGAGAACAGTGGCATGAACGGGGATGTCATTATTTCTGAAATTTTGGGATCTGGACTCAAGACGGCTGGTTTCAATGTCTTGACACGGCGTGTAGATGACTTCAAGGCATTACAAATTGTTGAACCTACCGAGATCGTAATTGAATCTTTAACTCATGCTGGCTCTGCAGCTGCTATGGTTGTTCTGTCCGAAGCTTTAGTTGTTGAGCTTCCACCTAAAAAGAGGAAATCCGCGCCCCAGCATGCTGCCATGCATTGATGAGGAGATGGTTTCTTAAGCTTTACCCCCTTTTTTCGAGATTTTTCTTTCTGTCACAGGCTCTCCTCTTTCTTCTGCCTTGCAAGAGGAAAGAGGAAGCCCGAGATCTCTCCCTTTTCCTAGACTCAGATTCAATTAACTTTGCTCTTCGAACGGACCTTCTGCGCGCGTCTAATTGTGTTTATGCAGAACTATTCCGATTGACTGATCCTCTGATTGTTCGTACGCTGCAACAGAAGAAAGCTTCTGGTCTATCTATTAAGCTCTTCTTGGATGCACAATGTAAAATACTTCCCCAAGTCAAGAAACTCGATCTCATAGGAGCGGCGATACAATATGATAGGGCATCTGGCCTCATGCACAGAAAAGTCATCGTTATTGACAACCGTCAATCTTGGATTGGCTCTTTTAACATTACACGAACAGGGTTCTATCTTCAAAAAAACGCATTTCTTCGCATTGAAAACGAAGAAGTCGCTTGTTTTCTGCAACAAGCAAAAGAAAAAACAAAATCTTTTCAGATTGGCCTCTCAACACTCCAAATCTGGAAAATACCCCCTGCAAGAGAAGCTTTGAACTGCTTAAGAAGCTCAATTCAAAAAGCAAAGTTTTCGATTCGAGCTGCTCTCTTTGTTTGTTCTCATCCTCAAATTATCGAAGACCTTATTGCTGCCCATCAACGAGGTGTATCTGTCGAACTAATCTTGGATCAAGGACAAAGCCAAGGCTCTCCCCAAAAAGCTATTCTGCGTCTCTATCGCGCAGGTATTCAACCTGCCTTATTTAAGGGAAATCAAGATCTGCATCATAAGTTTGCCTGGATTGATGAAGAAATTGTCTTATCAGGTTCATGCAACTGGAGTAAAAATGGCTTTTCGAAAAACAGAGAGCTTCTTTTTAAACTAATCACACAAGAACCACACCTCATTCAGAAAATAAGAAAACTTTGGACAAACTGTGCTTCAAATGCTTTCGCTATTCGTTAAGCTGTTGAGACGACGGTGCAACGTCTTCCAAAGAAGATCTCCCTCAGGCCACGCGTCATCTAAATAAATCCTCCTGCAGGAACTGTCAAAAGCCCTTCGAAGAACGGGATAAAAGTGCAAAAGCACCTCTTGGAGATTGGAATCATCTCCCCAAAAAATCTTGTGTTCAGCTTCATACTTCCGATTAGAAAACCCCAATATGAGGTTATCCTTTGAAGGATAAGTGGGAAAGCCCCAAGAGAATAGTTTATCATGCTTTTCCATAATCGGATTCTTCTGATTCCACTGAATTTTTTTATCCCAAGTTAAAGCTAGCTCCTGGACGGATACAAGACCTTCTCTTAAAACTTCCAGTTTATCTGAAAGAACTTTAACCACAGTCGATTCGAGACCAATAGTTCGAGAAGCATCTAGTTCAAGACAAGGAAAGTCTTGTCCGAAAAGGTCTTCGACTTCCTCAAGATAAACAGCAGGAATCTCCCCTGAAAAGTTAGCGGAAGTCACGGCCAGAGGGCCTGTTTCTCTTAAAAAGGATTGTAACTCAGGATGACGAGGAACACGAAATCCGCAAAAATTGTCTGAGAAGCAAAGCTTCTCAGGTAAATCTTCTATTACGGGCAAGACAACAGTACAAGGACCAGGCCACCAAGCCTCCAGGCACCTCGGAAAACACCTTGGCAGATATATCGATTTTAAGAGAAGCTTCCCCAACTCTGGTGTAGCGGAAAGCATAATCGTTATAGGCTTCTTTCTTGAACGGCCCTTTAAAGAAAGCAAATTTTGCAATGCTTTGCTGTTGTTTGCTAGGGAAGCTAGACCACAAACTGTATCTGTCGGTAGGGCAACTACCTCCCCGGAAGTCAGCCTTGACCTAGCTTCTTGTGTTCCTATTCGCATGATGGCTCCCCTCAGATCTTTTGTGTCATTGAAAGAAGTAAGCATAACAAGTGAGGTAGCATATGGATTTCTCCATCATTGCAGCAAGGAGCGTGCAATTATTTTTCTTACTAGGACCTTTGTCTTCCGCACCAATGGTCGTCTCCATCACAACAAAGATGTCCAAACGAGCTGGTGCCATGTTGGTGATTAGGGAGTGCCTTTTTGCTGGACTGTTATGCTTCCTATTCAACCATGGTGGAGCTCCTACATTGGCTAATGTAGGTATTTCCATTCATGCCTTGCGTCTAGCTGGAGGAATTTTGCTCAGTCTTTCTGGTCTTGAATTCTTGGGGCTCCGTAAAGGTAATCTCAGTTCAGAAAGAGCTGATCCAGAAAAAATGTTCCTCGTTCCTGTTGGTTGTCCAATGCTTGCTGGCCCTGGAACTCTTTTTTCGATTGCGGCTTTACCTGCAAATGAGGTGCTTATTACAGATGTTTCCTGTGTTATCGTGATCTGCTCTGCGATCCTTCTTCTTCTTGCTTTCCAATGGAATGCTAAGATGTTTCATGCGACATTTCTTCTTTTGCTTGAACGTCTTTCTGGGCTCTTTATCATGGGTCTAGGGTGTGAAATGATCCTGAAAGGGTTATGGCATTTTTCTGATATGGCCTAAGGGAAGACAATGGTTTGGGGATTCGGCTGTTGGTGTGGGAGCGGCAAAAAGTGGACGCGTTGTCATTATCCTCATTGCGATCCCGAAGCGGATAGGCAATCTGTTGCTCAAATCTACCGCAAGACGTGGCGTATTCTGGTCAAAAGTCCCCGTCAAATTGAGGGCATGCGAAAAGCAGGTGCGATTGCCGCTCGGATTTTGGATGAGCTTTGCTCCTTCGCGAAAGAGGGTGTCTCTTTGAAGGAGCTAGAGATTCTTTCAAGACAGCTACATCATAAAGAAGGAGTACGACCAGCACCTCTTGGGTATGGTTCCCCTCCTTTTCCTGCCTCTATTTGCACATCTCTCAATGAAGTGATCTGTCATGGCATTCCAGATGCCTACGTCTTGAAAAAAGGGGATATTTTAAATATTGATGTAACAGTCATCTGGAAAGGGCACTATGGCGATTCCAGCAGGATGGTTTGTATTGAACCTATTTCTCAACCTGTCCGAACTCTGGTTGAGACGTGTAAAGAAGCTTTAGAGCTAGGTATTGCACAAATACAACCAGGAAAAAAAGTTTCTGACATAGGCGCTGCGATCGCTCCTTTTGCTGAAGAAAGGGGGTTTTCCGTTGTAGATGACTTTGTAGGCCATGGAACAGGAATACAGTTCCATGAACCTCCTAATGTGTTTCATTCGGTAAATAAGGTCGATATCCCTTTCTACCCTGGCATGACTTTCACGATTGAACCCATGCTTAACTTAGGAGAGAAAGAAGGCATCACAGACCCAAGTAATGGGTGGACAGTCCGGACAGCGGATGGTTTGCCAAGTGCTCAGTGGGAACATACTCTACTTGTCACAGACAAAGGATGCGAAATCTTGACCCCTTACCCTTGAGACTCCCCCTCTTCTTCCCATAGACGCTCTTGGGCACCTTCAAGCATAAAAGCCAATACTTTCGGGTCTCCATAAGAAGACATATTGATACAAAGGTTACCATCAGGACCATCGGAGCAGGTGACAAAAACAAACCAGTCCTCTTCTTTTTGCTGAAGCGAGGGCCTGATGTTATCTTGCTCCAAGCGTAATGGCATCCGTCTCTTGGGTTGTGAACACATGTTTTCCTGCATATTTTCTCCTTCTAGAGGACTCGCCTAGGTATTCTGACAGTTTCTGGTACCTCACCAGAATCATGTTCTCCACGATACACGACCTTATGTTGACCAGAGCAGCGAAACGTCCTACAATCCTTCGCCTGGAAGAGTGGCAGAGTGGCCGATTGCATCTGTCTTGAAAACAGAAGTGGGGAAACCCACCGGGGGTTCGAATCCCTCCTCTTCCGAAGCACAACAGCATGTCTGTATCTTTTGTGTTTTTATTATAGACGCGATTGTTTCCCTTCAGATACAAGGGTGCCTCTCTTGATGTTCCCTATTTACCTTCTGCCGGCACGCAACATCTGCAAGCAGTGTCTATAACGCTGTTTATCACAAAGCCCAAAGCAAGCCACTTTTCACCAGTCTCCTCTTTTCTTGATAACAGCTTCACGCAATCTAGCCATTTGTTTTTGATCACCTTGCTATTCAGCTCAAATCGTGTAGGTCTGAAGAAAAGCAAGTTTGGCAACTCGTTCTCTTATCTATCAGCCAAATAGACAAAGTCCTGCTAAGGAAGGTTCAATCCGAATTAATCTAAAACTGTTTTAGCAAGAGAGAGGGAATGATGAAGGGCGAAGCTTGTACTTTCTTTTATTAGCTTACGCATCAAAGTCACCGTTTCAACGGGAAAATCTCCTACAGCGCTTTCTTCTGAAAGCATCAGACCACTTGCACCATCCAATACACCATTAAAAACATCTGTCACTTCAGAACGATTGGGAATAGGCCGCGCACACATAGAAGGTAAGAGTTGCGTCGCTAGAACAGCGGGAAGACGATTCTGACAGGCAAGAGCAAAAAATTCTTTTTGTAAACGAGGAAGCCGTTCTATTTCGAGCTGTGCGCCCAGATCTCCTCGAGCAAACATGACCGCATCTGACTCGGATAAAATAGCCTGAAGACGATTTAAGCCAGTCTCTGTTTCGATTTTAGACATAATCTTAATGTGACTCTGCCCTTCTCTTCTGAGAAAACTCTTCAACTCCCTTACTTGATTAGGATGATTCACAAAAGAAAGAGCAATCCAATCTATTCTTTCCTTGGAACAAACAGTCAGTGCTCTTAGATCGGCTACTGTCAATTCTAAGCCTTCTGTGCCAGAAAAAGAAGGAAGAGTAACACCCTTTTTTTCTTTTAGAACCCAACGATTTTTTACCTCGATCTGCACACGGTCTGTATCAACACTCTTGACTTCTGTCGTGAGACAACCACTGTCTAAGCGAAGACACTCTCCTACGGAGACTTCTTTCAAGAGATGAGGATGAGAAAAAGCAAAAAGATTTTTCTCCGGACACGCCTCTCCTTCGGGAACAAGCCAAATCAAGTCACCTCTTTCTAGAGGAAAGGCACCTTCAAAGGCTCCGAGTCTTAAATCTATACCCTTCAAGTCAAGCAATCTCTTAATGACCTTGCCTAACTTTTTTTCCACTCGCCCTAAAAGAGCCAAACGGGAGAGATGCTCATACACCTCACCATGGGCCGTGTTGATACGCACCATATCCATGGTAGCTTGAATCATATCCTGAAGAACATCGAAGCAAGATGATTTTGGCCCCAACGTACAAATAATTTTCAAATCAGACATCGCCTAAAAGACACACGGGTAGATGTTATTTTTTAGATTTTGTGCGAGGATTGCCGGTTCATCAAAAAGAAAAATAGAATGCCTCTACCCATGCCTTCCTTCATCCGAATTAAGAATGCACGCACGAACACGCTCAAAGGTATTGATCTCGAACTTCCCAAAAACCATTTTATAGTCTTTTGTGGTCCATCTGGCTCTGGAAAATCTTCCATGGCCTACGAAACCTTGTTTCCCAAGGGACAGATCTCTTACATTCACGCTATATCCCCTCAAGCAAAACAGCTCATCCAGATGCCGGATACGGCCGTATGCGATTCGATTGAAGGCCTTACTCCGGCCATAGCTACCAGTCAACGCACCCACTGGCAACATCAACGTTCTACCGTCGGTACTTTGACAGAACTCTCTCATTACCTACAAGTGCTCTTTATGCATGCTGCTGTACCCCACTGTCCTCTTTCAGGGAAACCTTTGGAGCAACAAGACCCTGCGCAAATCATTGATCAAATACAAACGATCCTTTCTTCAGGGGATCAAAACTACGTTCTCTGTGCTCCCTATACAAAAAAAAGAAGTAACCTAAAAGAAGAACTCACTCTCAGCGCAAAAAAGGGATTTCATTACATTCGATTAAACGGAAAAGTAACTTCTGTATTTTATCCTCCACCCCTTAAAGCGAATCATTTTAACCAGTTAGACTTATGTGTCGATCGCTTCCGTCCTGGACATTTTTTCAGTAAAGAAAGGCTAGTAGAAAGCACAATGAAAGCTTTAGAAATTGGACAAGGAGTTTGTATTCTTTGCTCAGAAGATTCAAAAAAGGAACATATTTTCTCACTAGCTTTTTATTCCAAAACGACACACGAGTCCTTTCCTAAACTGCATGCACAACACTTCTCTTTCAACTCCATTCATGGCATGTGCGAGCGATGCCAAGGCTTAGGTTTTGTTCAAGACTGGAATCTCGATGCAGTCCTTGACCCTAGCCAATCGATTAAAAACCATTGCTGCTTATTAGCCCATTCATGCTCCTCCTTTCCTTCTGAAGCCATTTATCGCGCCTTAGAACGCGAGGTTGGCTTGCATTTAGATCAACCATGGTTTTCTTTGTCTCAAGAAGCAAAAGAGGCCTTCCTTTATGGACACCCTTCTTTAAAAGTCGTTTTTGAGCACCCTATCCATAAAAAAAGATGGGAAGAAACTATCGTGTGGGAAGGTGTTTTCACACAGGCCTGGAATCGCTACCAACCTACAAAAAAAAGTAAAAGCAAGTGGGCGTCTTTTCTAACAGAACAAACATGCCCTTCTTGTCTCGGATCACGTTTGAAAGAATATCCAAGAGCCGCACGATTGAACAATAAGACGTTTCTTGAAATCAATCAGATGAGTGTTTCCGAACTAATTGAATTTTTTTCTAAAGAAATCTGGAAGGGTCCACTTCAAATTTTCTTACAAGATATCTCGGAACAAGTTCAACAGCGTTTACACTTCTTGTCTGGAATTGGACTCGACTATTTGACCCTTGGGCAATCTGCTCGCTCTCTTTCAGGTGGTGAATTACAACGTTGTCGACTAGCAGGACAAGTTGGCTCAGGCTTATCTGGCATGACCTATATTTTTGACGAACCATCTATTGGGCTTCATCCACAAGACATTCACAAATTAATCTACGGATTTCACAGATTAAGAGATCACAAAAATACAGTCATTGTTGTCGAACATGATGAAACGACCATTCTCTCAGCAGACCACGTCGTAGAATTTGGTCCAGAGGGAGGAGAAAAGGGAGGAACCATCGTCTTTCAAGGTAGTCCCCTAGAACTATTAAATAAACAATCTGCAACTGGAAAATTTCTACAAACAGACTCTCTTCGTACCACCCGCCGTACTCCTAAGGAGTGGATCGTACTTGAAAAAGTATCTAAGCGTAATATTTTTTCTCTTGACCTGCGGCTGCCCCTAGGTGTCCTTGTGGCTTTCGCAGGAGTCTCAGGGTCTGGAAAATCGACATTAGTACATGACATCTTGATCCCTGAAATGAAGCTCTTTTTTAAAGGAGTTCCTTGTAAGCTTAAACAAACGGATCTATCTGCTGTTGAACAGGTTGTTGTCATCGACCAAGAACCTATTGGAAGAATAGCGCGTTCAAATCCTGCGACCTATATCAAGGTGTTCGATGAAATTAGAAACTTTTTTAGTTCTCTACCTGAAAGTCTCTCTCTTGGCTTTGAACCTGGACGTTTTAGTTTCAATGTAAAAGAGGGAAGCTGCTCTGTCTGTCATGGTCTCGGTTACACGGAACTACCTCTTGATCAAGGAGCTTTCGAAGCTATTACCTGCACTTATTGCAAAGGTTTAGGCTTCGACGAGCAGACTCTCTCCATCACATTTAAACGAAAGAATATCGCAGATGTTCTGAACATGACTGTGGACGAAGCGGCTCATTTTTTCTCTGCCTTTCCAAAAATTTATAAACCCTTAGAAATTTTACAACAAATCTGTCTAGGCTATCTTAAGTTAGGACAACCTGCTCCCAAATTATCTGGAGGAGAGGCACAGCGCATTAAATTAGCCAGAGAACTAACAAAACGCACCTATAAGAAAAAACTCTACATCTTAGACGAACCAACCACAGGATTACATCCAAAAGACATCACGGCTTTACTGAAGGTGTTAAATCAACTTGTGGACCAAGGACACACCGTACTAGTGATCGAACATAACACACATGTTCTCAAACAAACAGATTGGATTATTGAGCTCGGTGAAGGGGGAGGGAAAAAAGGTGGAAAAATTATCGTTCAAGGGACTCCTGAACAGATTCAGGCATCAGGTTCACCTACAGGAGAAGCTCTTCGACAAAAAGTGCAACCATCTCCTAAAGCTGTCTCTGAAGAAGAACAAAAAATCATTTTAACTGGAGTCTCTCAAAATGGCCTCCAGATCCCTTGGATCAGCTTAAACCATCAAACTATGATAGCCTGTTACGGCCCTTCAGGATCGGGAAAACACTCTTTTGCTGTTCAAACTGTTTACGCAGAAGGACAAAGACATTATGTTGAGTCTCTTGCCCCCTATTTGCGTCAGTCTATTGAGAAGTACACAAAACCCTCTCTTAAAGGGTCTTGCGGTCTTTTACCTGCTGTTCACGTCTCAAGAAGAAACAAAATAGTTAATCCTCGTTCGACAATAGGTACAAATACACAAATTTACGATTTTCTGAGAGTACTCTATGCCCGCATAGGGACTCCTTATTGTCCTCTTACGAGGAAGCAAATTTCCTTTGTTATCCCCGAAAATATCATCCTAGAAATGGATACTCTTCCTCAAGGGACTAGAATTGAAATCTTAGCTCCTCTGAAGAGCTCTTGCACAAATCGTGTTATGACACGCTTGAAACAACTCTTTCAAGAGGGATTTAGCCAAATTATCTTAGATGGAGAGAGGACCGAAATGTCCTATCCTCTTTTGGATAAATTAGAAAATAAAAACCACGACATACAGCTTGTTATTGATCGATTAAAAATCGGAGATACATCTAAGAAGCGATGGCTTAACGCCATAGAACGAGCAACAGAAATAACAAAAAATATTCTTGTTATTCGTGTAGAAGAACAAAAAATCCTTACATTTTACCTCGGTTTTTGTGTCCCAGAAACGGGTAAAATGTATCCAAAGATTTCTCCTAAAACATTTTCCTTTAACCATCCTGATGGCCAATGCCCGCATTGTAAAGGATTAGGAGTTAAAGAAGAGCTCGTTTTGGACAACCCCTTCTCCAAACCTCACCTTTCCGTTAGACTATGGCTACAATCTCACATTGGGATTCACAGTGCACTGAATCCACTTCTTGAGCAGATGTGTAAAGAGGGAAATATCGAATGGGAGCAGCTTATTTGTTCTTTAAACGATAAGCAAAAACAATGGTTATGGCAGGGAGGTCAAAGCTATTCCCTGGATAAAGAAAAAGACATTCATATTAGATGGAACGGGGTCCGGGCCCTTTTTCTTGAAAAGCTAGAAAAAAGAAAAAAGAGTACGAAGCGAAAACAAGGAAAACAAACAACATGCCTTGCCTGTCATGGTAGTCGATTAGCCCCTCTTGGGAGCCATGTTCTCCTTGAAGGTATCCCTATTCATGAGCTCTGCTCTCGCCCTATTGTTGAGATTGGACACTTCCTTTCCAAGCTCAATTTGGATAGTATTTCGGACTCAAAGCTGCCCAAACTCATTAAGAAAATAATTTTCCTGATCAATTTGCTCACACGTATCGGTGTGGGGTATTTACCTCTTCATAGATGCTTTCACGCGATGAGTTTAGGGGAAAGACAACGCATCTGCTTAGCCGAGCAAATTGGAAATGATCTCACTAATATTCTTTATGTGCTGGAAGAGCCATCTTTAGGACTACATCAAGACGATTGTCGGCTGCTTCTCCCACTTCTTCTTGAGCTAAAAAGTACAGAAAACACTTTGTTAATGATTGAGCAACATCCAGAAATTTTAGAAAAGGTGGACACTATCCTCCAATTTGATCAAACGAAAAAAGGCAACACAATCCTTGCAGTAGATCATCCATCTAAAATCTTATCAAAGAAAGACAAAGAGCAGTTTATCCTCTCCTCTCCCCTATTTGAGCAGTGGACAGAAGTAGAGCTACAAGAAGAAAAACGTTTTAGAAAGTCAAATGTTAAAATACCTATACGGCATCTCACGGTTGTCGTTGGAAAATCCGGTGCAGGCAAATCTCTTCTACTTAATGAACTTCTCTCTCACTTTAAGTCTCGTGATGAAGCAGCAATCTTGCCACCCATTTTGGTCAGTGAAAATCCCCTCTCTTTTGGGCCTAGATCGAATCTCCTTTCCACCATAAAATTAGGAGAGCATTTGCGTCACATTTTCTCTCATACCAGTCAAGCTAAAGCATTCGGCCTAACACCAGCACATTTTAACCCCAATTCCCGCTTGGGCATGTGTCCCTCTTGTTCAGGTGTTGGTCAACTCGACTTATCTTTTAAATTTCTTCCTAATGCCTCTATTAGTTGTTCGACCTGTCAAGGAATGGGCTTGAATCCCTTAAGCCTCGAAATCGAATATAAGGAAAAAAAATACAAAGACCTGTTCTCTCTTTCGCTTCGAGAGGTTCTCTTTTTTTTTCAAGAAGATTCCCAGCTCCTGTCTCTTTGTCAACAGCTTGATAGCTTGGGTTTGAGTCATCTTCTGCTTGGACAAGAAATTCGGAATCTTTCAAAAGGAGAACTACAAAGGTTGAAATTATTCCTTTATTTAAGTGACTTGTCCGAGCCTTCTATTCTTCTTTTGGATGATCCTCTCCAGAGCTTACATCCATCTAATAGAACAGCTGTTCTTCGCTTCTTTGCTGCACTTTTGGAAAAAGGACATACTCTGATTTGCGCAACATGTCACGAAGAACTTATCAATCAAGCACATTGGACGATTCATGTAGAAGCGTCTGCTGATGGAGAAGTTAGCTCTCTTTCCGTGAAAACAAACTAAACAAAGCGCTGACTCTATTAGTACGTGATGAGCCGCTGTACTCAAGCTGCTGTGCTAAAACAGTAGATTGATCCTGAGAATTTTCAAAAAACTGTATATAGCGATCCACGACTTTTACCTTCCAGTCCTGAGCAGAATGAACCGGAAGAACACGGGACAAGGAGGCGCCCTTTTCCCTTGTCAAAAGGAAGGAGAAGAGAGAGAAAAAGCCATTTTCTGGAAGATCAATGTTGGTTCTTCTCAACAGATCACACACCCGTATAAACAAATTAGGACATTGAATAAAAACAGGTTTATAAATCAAAAAATAATAGTAGAAGTTTTTTTGTATCCAAATAGAACGAGTCCAATGGCATCTAAAAGAAGATCGGTCATGTCCCATCAAGGAAAGGGCAAGGAGACTTGTGAAATGGAAAAAAAATCTTGGGCAATGCAGTAAAGAAGGATCATTGGAGAAGATCCCGAAAAACTGATCCCAGTTACATGAACTGAAATGTGTATAGAGAGCAAGAACCTTCTTCAAAGAGACAGAACAAAACTTTTGTTCTAAGAATTCTTCATCAAGGCCCTGAATAAATTGAAGAGTCGGTTCTGCCTCTCCTAAAATTAATAACCCGTACAAAGCACAAAAGATTCCGTCAGCTGTCAAAAAGGAGTCAAACCGATATTTTTCTAAGAGTACAGAAATAGAAACAGAGTCACGAAGAATAGAAGAAAGCTCCACCGTTTGCCGAAAACTGAGTTCCCTTCTGTTGATGGCTTCCCAAGGAAATGGATCAAAAAAAGGCAAGCAAAGTGACTTTTGTCTTAGTTCCATCATACTCTTCTGAAAGTCTTCTCTTAGAAGACGTTCTGGAAAATTTCTGGAAATCATGAGCAAAAAGCGAGCACGAATTGGCTCTTCCTCAATTAGAACTTGTGCAGCTCGAGCTAAACAAAGACATTCAAAAACAAATTGATCATTTGGCTTCTTTAAAAGATGATAGGCAAACTCCAAGCAATTAGCTTCTTCAAAGGGATCTCCAGAAAGCCGATAAAGGAAGGCTTTACCAATCCAATGCTTGAGCAAAAAATCATTACCACGTAGAGAGTCGAATGTGTCCCAAATCTGTTGATAAAGAGAGCCCGACTCCTCTGGATATTCAAACTTGCTCTGCATATAACGATTCAGTAAAACCAAACCAGATTTGAAGTGAGCCTCCTGCGCTTCATCATACCCAACCAACACCCCACGAATTCTCCGATACTCTTCTAAGGCTTCATCATGTGCACCACTACGTAACAAAGAATCAGGAACCTTTAGGCAACTTTGCCTCAACATAAGGTCATTGGAATAAACCCGAAAAGAGCGCATTGCAATTTCCCGACTATCACAAACAAAACCAAATCGGGAACCCATAGAAGGAAAAATTTTAGGGTAAGAACTTCTATCTCCTTTTCCTAAAGAAAAGTGAATATGAGAATCGTCTACCTCAATGACTAGTTTTCCTTTGTTGCTTTCGGAAAAATCGGCCCCTGGAATTTCAAACAAGATCATGCCACGATGATACAAAAAGCTTGGCATAACACTTTTGAAAGAGAGCCATAAGAAACAGCCACTTGAAAAAGAACATTTGCCTTTCTCCGGCTCAAGTAAATCGAAAGCAATTCCAAAACCGTACGCATTGCTTGTCTGATCCCAATCCATCTCTATACGAAAAGTCGTTTTAAGAGATTTCTTCGCTAAAAAACCCTTTACAAGTTTATCCGGAAGACGTTGGTCAAACTCATGGAGAGACAAGTTTTCTTTAAAAAGCTCCCAGTCCACTTTGCGCTTAGGAGAAAGTTCTTGAATGAGAAGGCTTCCCGTAATCCCTTCAAAAAAGAGGTGTAAATCTTCAATCAAGTCCATAACAGAATGGTACCTCGACTCGACATCCTTAGATAGAGTTTTTTGAACAATGCGCATCAAGACATCAGGGATATCAAATTCTGATACAATCTTTCTTGGATCCTCCCAAAACTCATTCTTCCATTTCTTCTTGAACTCCCGGACCCGTTTCCTAGAAAAAGGCAAAGAACCGGTTAAGATAAAGTAGAAAAGAACACCTAGGCTATAAATATCGCTTCTTTCCGTAGCTTGTTGAAAGAGCCTCTCAGGAGCGATATAGTTCAAAGTTCCTGGACATTTTCCTAAACAAGTCACACTGTTTTCTAGAAGTGCATCTGCATAGGCTCCAGAGGTTTTGTCTCCTTTCTGGATAGGACAGGCTAATCCCCAATCGATGATGACAACCTGTCCAGAAGAGGAGAGCATGATGTTCTCTGCTTTAATATCTCTGTGCAAAATGCCCGTTTGATGAACATAAGCGATACCATGACAGACATCCAAAAAAAGACGTAATAGGTCACTAATACTTGCTAGGTTACGACAGTGACGATGGGTCCGAATATGCTCCTTAAAGTTAGACCCAGTAACCAGGGGCATCGTGTAGTAGGGCATTCCAGACTCTTCTCCGACTTCAAAAATAGGAATGATCGAAGCATGAGAAAACCCTGCCAAGATTGTCCTCTCCCGTAAGAACCTACTTCGCATATGCGATCGGTCCGATAAATCAGATCGAATACGTTTTAGGGCTACTTTTCTTCCTAAAACAGGATCAAATGCCTCATAAACTTCTCCCATTCCGCCTTTAGCTAAGAGTCTAATTAATTGATATCGATTGAAATATGTCTGTTGATCATTACAGCTTTCACCCATTCGATCGCGCTCCGTCCAGACAAGAAATTAAGTCCCGATATAAACAGGACCGCAGAGTTTATAATAGAGAGGGAAACACTCGCATCAAGATGCGAAATTGAGCATATGCTATCCTCGCCCTGAGAAGACGCCAATCAATTTAGGTGGCCAAAATGCAGAGTGAAACATCAAGTCAACTAGAAAAGGTATGCTCAAAACATTATGACCATACAAAGCTTGAGAAGGAATGGTTAACTCTTTGGTCAGAAATCGCCAGCTCTTCAGAACATACTCACACTCCTTCAAAAAAAGGCCCCTTCTGTCTCCTTCTCCCTCCTCCCAATGTTACAGGATCCCTTCACATGGGACATGCCTTGACCACGACGATCCAAGATCTTATTGCTCGATTTAAAAAAATGCTTGGATACGAAGTGGTTTGGATCCCTGGGGCAGATCATGCTGGAATTGCAACACAAAGTGTTGTAGACCGAACAATCCGAAGCGAAGAAGGGCGCTCTCTACAGAGTTTAGGACGCTTGGAAGCTCTAAGCAAATTGCAGTCTTGGTCAGAACGGAATCAACAGCGCATCGTGGAGCAGCTCAAAAGATTGGGCTGCTTTTTAACTTGGAAAAAATTTACGTTTTCCATGGACTCTTCAGCCAATCAAGCTGTCCGAACGGCCTTTAAGAGGGCTGTGGACAAAGGGTTCATTTATAAAGGAAATTATTTGGTTAATTGGGACTTCGGCACGGGAACTGCTTTATCAGACGATGAAGTTACCTATGAAGAACGAACAACTGTCCTTGTCTCGATTGCTTACCCCGTCGATGAAACAACGATACCCATCGCAACAACTCGTCCAGAGACAATGTGGGGAGATGTCGCAATTGCTGTTCATCCAGAAGACCCACGCTATTCTCATTTGATCGGAAAGACCGCGAAAATACCCATCGTAGGACGAGAGATTCCTATTCTTGCCGATAGCAGAGTATTAATGGAATTCGGAACGGGTGCCGTTAAGATTACTCCTGGGCATGATCCACTAGACTACCAGATAGGACTGGATCACAAGCTCCCCATGCTCTTAATTCTCGACGCATCTGGAAGATTACAAGATTCGGGAGACATGACGGGCCTCACGATCGCAGAAGCGAGAGAGAGAATGATCCAGCGTCTTGACGAAGAGAGCTTTCTCCTTGACAAGCAGAAACATACCCACCGTATCGGGGTATCCTACCGGTCTGGAATGCCTATAGAACCCATTCTATCCAAGCAATGGTTTTTTCGCTTAAGTGCTTTTACTGATGAGTTAGAAGAAGCCTTAGAGAAAGGAGAGATCAAGCTCCTGCCAGAAGGTCAATGGGAGTCGACTTATAAACACTGGGTACGCAACCTACGTGATTGGTGCATCAGTCGGCAATTATGGTGGGGGCATCGTATTCCTGTTTGGTATAAGAAAGGTACAGATGAATGGATCTGTTCAGATTCACAACCAGAAGAAGTTGTTCTCAACCCTGAGTCTTGGGAACAGGATGAGGATGTATTAGATACATGGTTCTCTTCTGCTCTTTGGCCCATGACAACGTTAGGCTGGCCACAAGAGCAAGACGAGTTTGCTAAATTCTACCCTAACCAATTGTGTGAAACAGGATTTGATATTCTTTTCTTTTGGGTTACCCGCATGTTGGTCGTCTGCAAATTTTTAACAAAGCAATGGCCATTTCAGGACATCTACCTTCATGGTCTTATCTACGCAAAAAGCTACTGGAAGGAATCTGAAGGACACATAAGCTATATCGTTGGGAAGGAAAGAAAGGCTTATGAGACGGGGATAGAACCCATACCTCAAGACATCCAGGTCAAATGGGAGAAAATGAGCAAATCAAAAGGCAACATCATGGATCCCCTTGAGCTTGCTGAAGAATATGGTACGGATGCCATGCGTATTGCCTTGATTTCTCTTATCAGTGAGTCGAAACAACTTGACTTGGACTATCGTAAATTTGAAGAATATCGCCACTTCACGAACAAATTGTGGCACGCTGCTCGTTTCGTTTTGAAGATCATTTCAGATGTTCCTGCTTCCCCTGCTCTTCCAAGGTGTAATCCCGAAGCCTTTCTTTTAGAAGACCGTTGGATTTTATCAAGATGGTCTCGCACGGTTCAAAAGGTCTACGACTCTCTCACCCGTTATGAGTTCTTGAGTGCCTTACATGCTCTTTCCACATTCTTTTGGGACGACTTCTGTGACTATTACATCGAATTGGCTAAGCCTTTCCTGTATCAAAAACAAGGCACTACTCAAGAAAGACAGCTTAAGCGCGGGCTCATCATTCATCTTTTTATAGCTGTTCTTCGACTTCAACATCCGTTTACTCCCTTCATCACAGAAGAACTCTTAAAGGAGATTCGGGAGGCGATGTTGTTAACAAAAGAGACCTTATACCCTTTAGGAGAGAAGTGTCTTCTCTTTGAGCAGAACGAAAAAGCTCTATGTCAAGCCAGTTGCCTTCTAACCGAATATCCTAGCTTTGAGGCTGATTTTGTCGAACCTGACACCGAAAGTTCTTTCGAAAGAATACGCGAAGTTGTTCGGTCGATTCGGAAACTAAGAGCAGAAGCTAAGCTACATCCTTCTGAAGAGGTGCCTCTTTTCCTAGACTGTTGGGAGGAAAACAAAGAAGAAACAAGTCGGATCATCTGTTCTATGATCAAGACAGCCTCTCTCATCTATGGAGCTCCTTCCCCTGATCAAAAGACCACGACAGCCCTTTTAGGGAGAAGTCTTCTCCACTTAGTTCTTTCAGAGATCAATCCTGAAGAAAAAAAACGACTTGAAAAAGAGCTACGCATCATAGAGAGAGAAGTGGGGCGTTTACGTCTTTTGACAAATGATCCCCATTTTATCGAAAAGGCTCCCCGTTCTGTCCTGAACAAGCAATTAGACACTCTCTCGCGTTTGGAAGATCAAAAACAGATTCTTAAAAAAAGATTTAACTAATAGTGCATGCCGTTTTCAGATAAGATGAGAGCATAAATCGAGAAGGGAGAGATGCTTTGAAAAGTCTTTTTCTGCCGATGCAAAAGCTTCCATTTTTTTCCCTCGAAGGAGCCATCTGTTTGAAGCAGAAAATGAATGTCTTCAATGAATGAGCTGAGGTACGTTTTCAGTTTAAGGTCTTCGACCTCATGCTCTCGAATCCTTTCAAGAGTAGCCACGACCCATTCCTTTTCTGCCGGTTTTTCCAGAATTGTCATAGCTGTTCTAGCGAGGGCGTGGACGAGTTGTGCCCACTCCACAGGCAAATTCCACTCTGGAAAATGGAAATGCAGCCAATAAGAGTAGAGAGAAAATAGAGGCCAATCTGTCCAACAAGCTTGACCTAAACACCAAAGAGAACAAGCTAGAAAGCCATTTCCTGATGGGAAATGATCGGAGAAAACACATATAGCCGGAAACTGTAACTGCTTGGCCAAACGTAGTAGGGGATCCCAATGCAATCCTGGAAAAATAGGCCATATTCCCTGTCCATAAGGGAGAGAACCGCCTTGAAAAATAGGTAAAATAGGCAGTTTGCCCCCGATCAAATCTTGTTGTAACAAGGACCAAATGGGGTGCTCTTGTGTAGAAAAAACTGGTAAATACGCTTCGAAAGCTAATAAAGACCTCTCTGGAAAAACGGAAAGAAGATGAACCAAAGATGACTCAGACCACACCATTTCGGATGATGTTTGTACAATGATGATGACATGTACTTGAACAATAGTACGTAACCAGATTACCCCTTCTAACAAGGCTTCTTGGGGAAGCAAAGATTCGTTATCGCCAAAAAGGCTCTCAACATGGGCATGGAAAAAGAAATCGACAGAAGGCTCAGAAAGTATAGCTACTAAGTCGTGCCGATCTTCTTGAGTAAAATCAGTTATATCAAGACCAAATTGGACGCAAGACAATCGTGCTTTAGAAGAGATTTCCCTCAAACAAGATAAAAGGTAGCCTTGAAAAAACTTCGCTTTCGACCGGAGAAGAAGAGCATTGTAGCCCAAGGAGAGAGTTTTCAGAGCATAAGATACTGCCAAGCGTTCTCTTAGAAGATCAGAAAGCTGATGATAATAAAGAAACTCCTCTTCAGACAATTCTAAAATACGAAGGCAAAAAGCAGGCTGTAAAGTTCGAACAAGAACTTTAGAACACTTACCTAAGTAAGCGAGTGATTCAGCTAAGCTGAAGGCCTCTTCTGAATTTTGAATATGTAAAACAACCTCGTCCGGTAACCAGGAACAATATTCAGATCGACAAGCCAATTTGGTCAGCTTCTCGATACGCAAAGTAGGAAGATCAAAAGCGATCTGTCGCAGCTTCCATCGTTTATAGGCCAAAGATAAGAGTTCGTCTCTCATTTAAAAAGCTCTAATAGGAGACTATTTTCGATGATTGCATTGGAATCCGAGCTTCCCGAGACTCAGTAAAAGTATACAGCTCTGCTTGTTCCCCTGTCGTTAAGAAGAAAGTACCATCACTTGAAAAGTAGACACTTGTTTTGACATCGATACCAAATCGACCTTCTACAGAAAGGAAAGGCCCCAAACAGAAACAGGTCCGCGGCACAATCATCCTCGTATCATGGACATAAAGATCATCTAAAGAAGGACCAACTCTATAGGAGTGCTTTCCCAGACTATGACCTAAAGGGCAACGGAAAGAAGATTCCAAACCAGCTAAATGAATAAAATCTCTAGCGATACGATCGACTTCCCACCCTAAAAAGGAGTGGGCATCCCGTCTTCTTTCTTCCATAAAATGGAGAGCAGCCTGTTGTGCTCTCCTGGCTAAGAAGAAAGTATCGTATAAAAAAGCATCTGGGGAGTCACCCAGGAAAAAGCATCTCGACAGAGTAGCATAAGGAGCCCCCTCTTCGTTTTTTCGGCAGGCCAAATCGACTAGGACATAATCTCCCCAGGAAATTGCATTTGATTCAATAGTCAGGGCCCAAGGACGAGCTGAGCGTTCGTTTACCAAAACTTTAGGAGGAATCTCAGTGAAACAATCTGAAGATTCCAAAACAGCAAGAATATAGTTTTTAAGAGAGAGCTCATCCAAGAGTTGTTCAGAACAGAGACTTTCCCTAATTTTTCTGGGAAGATGGGAACAGAGCTGTTCGAGCACAGAAGCTGCAAAAAGATGTCGATTTAACTCTTCTTGATCCCAAGTGAGGAAGAGTTCAGATACAAGATCTTCACTGGAAACGAGATCCACACCGAAACTTTTGATAAGTGTATATGTACCCGCATCCAGGAAAGAGATTTCTGGAACAAAGGATTTAAAGGAGAACTCCGAAGCGATACGCACAGCTTGTTCTAAAAGCTTTGCTAGAAGCTTGGCTCTCTCTTTCCAAGAGTGATACGTTCTCACTTCTCCGGGAAGAGAATGGCAGGCTTGATCCCGTTCATGCAAACAAAAGACCCCAGGCCCATGGCTAGGAATCCACAAAAAGACAGGAAACTCAGTCTGAAGCCTAAATTCTGGACTGAGCAATTGTGCCAAAAAGGCGTTCTGGTCCTTGTAAGAACAAAGCAACCAACCATCTAAAAAGGCCTCTCGTAAGAGTAATTGCGCTTGCAATATTTTACCCTCGAAAGGAGAAATATCTGACACAAGCACCTCATTTCAAGTTATCCAAAAAACAAATACTTGAACTCTAATCCTAGAGAAATGGAACCTACGAGAAAAAGAAAGAAAGCTTTAGTCCAATGCAAAAGGTTCATAGTAAAAAGACCTCTTTTTGCCCCAGAAAAAACCAAATAAGCTGGTAAAAGGCCATACAAACTTGCATCCCCGATACCCCCAGATAGATCTAAAGCATAAAGGAATATTTTGGGAATAAAGCACGCGAAAAGGCAAGAAGGTAACAAAACAATAGACGAAAGCTCTCTAACTCTCTTCTGAAAGGGAGAGCTTTGAGACAAAGACTCCGTGAAGAAATCAAGAAAAGCAAGCGAGACCCCAATAAAGGAGGTAAACAAAACCAGTATACTGAATACAGTCGACAAGAGTGATAAAAGATCAGAATTTAGTAAATGTGTTAGGGAAATTGTAATGGGTATGCTGCCCTGGTAACTCTCAGTTAAGCTGTTCGGTCCTTCAAGAGGGAGGGTCCCAAAAGAAAAAAGAATCCAACAAACATAGATGAACCAAGTCATAAAGATCCCAAAACAGATAGCTGGCTTTAAAAGGGATTTATGACAAGACATTTGCAAAGAGGGAATAATCATCTGATGACTAAAGGAGGTCAAACAAATGGGTAGAGAAGTAAGAAGAGCTCCCTCTCTCCTGATCCAAGAGATAGACCTCCAATTAAATAATCCTACCATGTAAAGCAATAGGAAGAAAAAACAGATAAATAAGAGCCGGACCAAATGAGCATTAATTTGCATTAAAATCTTTCTGGGAAGATTGAGCAAAAAAAGGCCTAAGAAAGTGACAAAGAGACAACTCCAGACGTGGCTAGGGAAATACAAAAATATAAGCTGACTTGCGATACCAGAAATATAAGCGACAATGGAGGCTAGACAAATAAACGTATAGATCAAGATGGCTACCGTATGTAATCCTCTAGGTAGATTTTTTTCAAAAAGAGAAAAGAAATGTGTTGGTTCCTTTACAAAGGAAAAAATCTCTAAGAGAAGAAGGGAGGATACCATTGCAAAAAGAGCAGACAAAGTCAAAGTTGCCAGACCAATCAAGCAACCCTGTTCTGCCATCACAGAAGGCAGTATCGTAATACCACCTCCCACACATGTCCCAATGACGAGTAGGGAGGCATTCCAAAATTCACGGTTAAAAAGACACTCTTTAAAGCATTCTCTCAAATGAAAAAAACATCTCTTAGAAAACATAATTTTCCATAGCTATCTAATGGGTTTGTAAGATAGATTGCCCCTCTAAAAGATCCCCTCCAATAAAATGAACATGAAGGTGAAACACGGATTGTCCCCCTTGAGCACCAACATTGAGTATCAAACGATAATGTCCTTCCAAGGAGAATATTTTAGCTAGTTTCTTTGCCACGCGAAAAATCTCTACCGAAATAGCTAATTCTTCATCTGGAAGGTCATCTAAAGTCACATAAAACTTTTTAGGAATGATGAGGAAGTGGTGCGAAGAAACAGGGGCAATATCCTTAATGACAAGTAACTGTTCTGTCTCTAGAATTTTTTCAGCAGGTAATTCACCCTCAATAATTTTCTGAAAAACAGTTTTCATTCTTTCCTTTATGATCACCCGTTCGATCACGAACGGTGTCATCGTTCTCTAATTTTAAAACAAACTCTAAAGCACGCAAAGCATCCTCTTTGCATTTCCAGACAGAAAGGAAACGCCCCTTATGACAGAACACCCCTCCAGTAAGCCCCGACTCTCTTTCAAAGTCTTTTTCTAATAACCCTGCCCATGCCTGTGGCAGTAGCCTCCTGGAAATCATAGTATTTTCCTTCGATTGGGGAATAGCTCGTAGGTGCCATCCATCATGAGAAGGCATGACCAAGAACAAAGCAGGATGGCGCTCTCCACCTGCAAGAAAAAAATTTTCCATCCAAGGGACATGTTTATCAAAAACAAGAGCTAAAGAGCTCGACTCTAACTTTTCTTTTACTAGATCAAAACAAGAAAGCACATAATCTTGCCTACGAAAAAACCTGTGTAAGTAACCCAAGCAGAATTCCAAAGCTTCATTAAAAGCAACCGTCTGCTTTTCCTGGTCAAAGGGCTCTAAATCATTATAACTTGAAACAACCATTGAAAAAGTTGAAACACCGACCTCGTTCTTGTATCGTCCGCAGTCATCATCATCGATGCCTTTGACGAATTTGTCTCTCAGAGACTTCGCTTGATAGGAAGAAAAATAACCTTTCCTTTCAAGAAACTCCAAAACCATACCACAACTACTGAAATCCCCCGTATAATCGATCTGATGGTGATCGAACCTTTTTTTATCTGGGTCGAAGATGCCTCCTACGTCACACACATACTCACATCTTTCTAAAACGCGTGGATCTCTTGTTCTGAAAAGATTTTGTCGATCAACACAATCACAAAACAACAAAAGGGCACACGCCGTCACCTCATCAGCATGAAACGTCCCGTCGTGCGTGCCCACGCTGCGAAGGATTACATCCTGCTCCATCTGCATTCTCCAACGCTTATCCTTCCCAAGCTAAAAAACCTCTTTAGGAAGAGGAATGCCGACAGGAAGGGATCATACTTAATATGAGACCAACACAGTATAAAGAAAAAATAACTCCTATCCAGAAGGCGTACTCATTATGAGATAGTAAAAACTTGGTCAGTAAAGGGATAACTAAACTACGCAGTCCAACCATGAGTAAATTCAACTGGGTATAGCGACGACTCGTTGCATCCCGACTGAAAACGGTAGGAGAGAGATCCCAAATCAAATTGCTGCCCGAAACAGTCATGCCATCACATAAAAAAGACAAGATAAGACAAACCAAGGAACGACCTTGAGAGCGAACTAAACAGTGCAAAAAAGCTAGCTGCAACAGAGCCAAAATAATAATAAAGCAGAGAGAAGGGAAAAGATTCTTTCCAATAAATTTACACCCCCAAAAAGAGATACAAAAACCTCCTACTGCCTTACTCCATAGAGAAATTGTCCACAGCTTTGTGTAGGGCAAAGTCTCTTTGAAAGGAGCCAAAAAAAGAGGTACAGCCATGTGTAAAAGGAGCACGCCACACCCTACAGTAAAGAAGACAATATGAAATCGTATCAGGGAAGGCGTAACGAAAAACAGTTGAAAAAGCTTTCTAAGACAAAACGGAGCTGGCTTGGCCTTGACAAAATGTTTGGCAAGCAGGTCTTCTCGAATCACACAGACCTGTAAAAAGAGGCTTAGTAAAGAAAAAATAGTGAGAAAGGCAAGCAGAGAAGTGAAAGACAAAAAACCTTGATCCAAAATCCAGCCAAGAAAAGGTCCTAAAAGGATGCCCATGAGATAGCCATAAGATTGTAAAAGAGACCAGCATTCAAATCTTCTCTCTTGGTACAAGACATGAAGAGTCTCAACCCAAAAGGGGAGTGTCATTTTCATACAAGAAAAATAGACGGTCATCGCGAGCAGAACAATCGGAGGTGTAGGCTGAAGAAGTAAGAGAAACAAAAAGGGTAAACGCGCAATCAGCCCAATAGCGGCCATAAGCAAAGCAGGGTGCGAAGTATAAGCAGAACAGAAAGAAGACCCAATAAAACCAATAAAGGGGGTCATCGTCTTGAGAAAGGTCAACCAAGCAAGGTCTTGGGGAGAGGCGCCAAAGTCTCGAACTAAAATCAAAGGAACAAGACTTAAAAAGATCGTGAGAGGCTCCCTAGAAAGTGACACGATAAGAGGATAGATCAAACATCGGACCATGAACGACAATTCTCCTGGAATCGAGTGTGTAAGAAAAACGACTTATAATCGACACATTGCATCCTGGTCATCCAATGCATTACAATGCCCCTGACATGCGGGGCAATAGCTCAGTCGGTTAGAGCAGCGGACTTATAAACCGCCGGTCCCAGGTTCAAGTCCTGGTTGCCCTATCTTTTAGCCGCAGTTTTTGTGGAAAGAAGTGCTTCTCTAGATTATTTACAGAAAAAAACCAGATCAGTACAGGGACTTTTGCAGCCCACGAATCGGCTCCCAGAGAGAGAAAGTCGTGAAGGTAGATGTCCTATTGCACTTTAGAACCAACGGCAGCTTCGCAAACAGTAAGAAGCTCAATCCCACTGCCCTCTAGATCCATAGCAAGGATCATGCCCTTGCTCTCGATTCCCATTAGACGAATGGGCTTAAGATTAGTCAAAACAACAACCTTCTTCTGAAGTAGGCTTTCTGGTGAACAGTGCTGAGCAATTCCGGAGAGAATTGGCACGATCTCCGTACCAAGATCCACACGCAAAAGAATTAACTTTGAAGAACGTGGAACTAAGTTTGCTTCTAGAATCTTCCCTACCCGTAAATCCAAACGCTGGAATTCTTCTAGAGTCACCATTTCACGCTTCTCTATAGGATCCGTATCTGAAGTCATCTGATCCAATTCGGCCTCAATTTGTTCATCGGCTACCTTTTTGAACAGAATCTGAGAAGCAGCACACTTCGAACCAGTGAAAACAGATTGTTCGGCTCTCTCTTTCCAAGTCTTTTCTCCGAGACTTCCACTTCCTCCGACCATAGCCCACATCTTCTCTGCTGCTTCAGGAAGAAGAGGATAGGAGCCAATAGCCAAAAGGCGAATAAATTCTAAACAACAAAATAAGACGGTGTGCAATCGAGTGGTCTGATGAGAGTCCTCAATCAACTTCCAAGGTTGTGCTGTATCGAAGTAGGCATTGGCAACATGGGCACACTCCATAAGAACTTGAGTCGCTCTCCTGAGACGACACGTGTCATAGCACTCGCTCATCTCTTCTAAAAGAACTTTTGCTTTTCCTAAGGCCAACTCATCCTCTTCTGCAAAACCGTATACTTCTGGAACAAGTCCCCCACATTCTCTATGGACAATCGTCAAAGTACGGTTTACAAAATTTCCTAGCTTTCCAACAAGATCAGTATTGCACTTGTTTTGAAAGTCTTTCCAGCGAAAATCAGAGTCAGACAACTCTGGAGCAGTAGAAGCAAACATGTACCTAAGTTGCTCTACATCGTAACGGTCTAAGACAGCCTCCAAATCGACATGAACCCCATCTGTTTTGCTAATCTTCTGTCCCTCCATTGTATAAAACTGATTCACCTGCAAACTATCGACCATCTTATAGCTACCGCCCTCGCCCAACAACATGCCTGGAAACATAAGGCCGTGAAAAGTCACGTTGTCCTTCCCAAGAAATTGAATGTAACGCACATTCTGGTCTTCCCAGAAGGTCCTCCATAGGCTTTCGTCTCCTTGCTGTACGGCCCACTCAATAGATGCAGAAATATAGCCTAAAGGAGCATCAAACCAAACATAGAAAACTTTTTGAGAAAAGTTGTGATCAGAAAACTGAGGACAATTGGGGACAGGAACCCCCCAGCTCGTATCCCGCGTAATAGCGCGTGGCCTAAGCTCATCCACAGAAGAAAGAAGAAAATTCATCACAGAAGGTTTCCACTCCTCCTTTTTTTGGAGCCACTTCTTAATTTGCTCCTGTAAGGCATCTAGTCTTAGGAAATAATGTGTCGAAGCTCTTTTTTCAAGACGTTCTCCATTGATTTTTGAAACAGGATTAAGCAAAGAAGTCGCCTCATACGATGAACCACATTTAGTGCATTCATCGCCCCGAGCTTCCTGAAAACCACAAAGAGGGCAACGACCTTGTACATAACGATCAGCTAAAAAACGCTCTTCTTTAGGCGAATAGAGGTGGTCTCCCGTTGTGGCCTCAATGAACCCATTCTCAACAAGCTTCAAAAAAAAAGAGGAGACCAATTCAGCATGATAAGGGTTCGTCGTCCTAGAGAAATGATCCATTGAAATCAGAAAACGATCAAGGAGGCGCTTGTTAAAAACGTGATAAATCTGCGCATGCTCTTTGGGCGTTCTCCCTGCTAATTCGGCAGAAATAGATACAGCTAAACCATACTCATCCGAACCGGAGATAAAAAGCACATCATCTCCACGAAAACGACAGAATCTTGAAAAGACATCAGCAGGAAGATAGACACCAGCCATATGCCCAAAATGTAACGTGCCATTTGCATAAGGCAAAGCAGCAGTTACTAAAACCTTTTTTTCTGTCATGTTTACTCAGCTCCAAAATTGGCTTCTTACGAGTGATTGGGAAGAGACTCTTCCATCCAGTTGCGTCGACGGGAAGAAGAGGAAGCAATTCTTTTTTCTGTTGTTGTCATCTTTCGAACCTTCAGGCGTGGTCTGTGTGCAACACTCGTCACCTCTTCCTCAGGTTTCTCTGCAAGCTCTTTCAACACCTCAAAAGGCAGATTGCCCACAACTGTCTTCCCCCGACCTGAAACAATAGCCTTACGGGTCTCCTCAATGGCATAAAGCACCAAGTCGAAACGGCTACGAAACCGACGACTCAACTGCTCATTGGTTAAGGATGATTCGTAATCATCTTCCGTGTATTTGATCAATCCGCCCATAAAAGCCCTCCTAATGACCTTGCGTTAAACCGGTTATTCTCGTTCCTTTCTAACAATTTGTTGCAGAAGATCAAATGCAGAAGTGAGGTCATCACAAACTATCGTATAATCATACCTATCACGAAAAGTCATGACCTCCTTCCCTTTTTCAAGACGAAGTTCAATGATTTTCCTATCCTCTTCTCCCCGCTTTAATAGCCTTGTCTCTAAGGCCTCAGGAGAGGGTGGTTCAAGAAAGATAAGTACACAAGGATACAGAGCAGATAGAGAAAAAGCCCCTTGAACACCAACATTTGCAATGGGTGCCAACCCTTCCGCAAACAGGGAGTCGATCTGTGACTTCAAGACCCCATAATAATTCCCATGTATTTCTTCCCACTCAGCCAAAAGCCCCTGGTCGATGAGACCTTGGAACTTCCCTCGCGACATGAAAAAATAGTCAATGCCCTCCTGTTCATTAGACCGAGGGGCCCTTGTTGTACACGTAACCAATCGTTTGACACTCGTGTCTGCCACCAACAGATTCTGAACAAGGGTCGTCTTACCTACCCCAGAAGGCCCACTAAGAACGAATAACTTTTGCCGCTTCATTTCCAATCTCTCCACACATAACAAATCCGTTACACACATTTCGAAGACACAACAGAAGAGAAAGGGAAACGCGTCACAGCTTTGCCCCTGAAAAGAAAGCTATTGTTTCCCGTACAGGCTTGAAGGAGCGACGGTGCACAGGGCTGACCCCAATCGTTTTCAACGCAAGCAAATGTTCTGCGGTTCCATACCCTTTATTTTTCGAAAAAGAATAGCCCGGCCACCTTCCTTCAAGGTCGCACATTATAGCATCCCTCTTCACTTTCGCGAAAATCGAGGCAGCCCCAATCGTCCAAGACAGGGAGTCTCCCTTGACATAAGAACGCAAAGAGAGATGTCCAGACTGCTCGGAAAGATAGGGCAGACTCTTCCCGTCGACTAAAATACAAGCATCACGGACATCCAGACCATGTAAGGCCCTCTCCATTGCAAGAAGAGAAGCTTTCCCAATGTTAACTTGATCAATCTCCTCGACAGAAGCGACTCCGTAAGAGTATTCCAAAGAAGGAAGTGCAGCAAGCTGCTCCACAAGAAACTCCCGTTGCAGGGCAGTTAATAACTTGCTATCCTTAACTCCAGAAAGCCGTGCATTTGCAATTCGAATGCGGCACGCTACAGCTAACACCGGCCCAGCTAAACACCCTCTTCCGACTTCGTCGAGTCCGATAACCCATTCGGAACGACCATCAAGGCAGGACAAATCGAAAGAGACACCTGGATGCTCAGAAAAGACAGAAAGCTCACTCTTGTTCATCCGTAGAAGACTTGATCCTTCCCACCATCTGCTTGAGACGTGCTTTCTTCCCAACTCGCCCACGTAGAAAATTCAACTTTGCTCGACGACTGACTCCATGTCCTGTCACCTCAACCTTGATTAATAAGGGACTGTGCTCAAAAAACTTATATTCAACACCTTCTCCCATTGTGACACGCCTGACCACGAAAGCAGAAGATAAACCACTCCCACTTTTCCCAATCAACGTGCCAGAGAAGAGCTGAATCCTAGATTTATCACCCTCTTTGATCTTCATATGTACAGTGACGGAATCACCGACACGTAAGGAACACAGAGGTTCTTTTCGCTTGAACTGCTCTTCAAAAGCCAAAACTTTTGGCAACTTGTTTACCATACTTCACCCGCCATAACACCCAGAAACAATTAGCCAGTTTAAACCAGAAGGGTCGATGACCCTCAAACAGGTCAAAGTCTCCTTTCCACTATCAATATGAGAAACGACGTAAGGCCAAGACAAAGCTGCCAAAGCAGTCTCACTGCTCGTTCTTTCTTGTTCACTCACATAGCGCACAAGTTGAGATGGTGCCTCTTCTTCGAAACAGGCTAAACCCGAATTGACAAAGTGTACCGAAATTTGCTCAACAGAAGCAAGTAAGCCATACTCCGTTTCCAAGAGGACAAAACCCAAAGCCCTGTACCAATTAACCAAAAGAGAAAGAGACACATCCACATAGCGAATCAGTAAAGGCTTTCCCCTAAAGCTACTCCCCAAGGCAGAAAGAAAAAGATCCGGACGTATCCTCCTTGTTTCTTCCACCGCTCTTTCCTTTCTGAAGGCAGAAACCTGATAGTGATGACCAGAAACAAGCACTTCAGGAACCGTATATCCTAAGTACGATCTTGGACGAGTATAATGTGGAAAATCCAAAATCGAATTCTCAAAAGAGTCCTCACAAGCAGACAGGTCATTCCCAATGACTCCTAATAAAAATCTACTCACTGCATCGATCACAACAAGAGCTGCTAGACAACCATTCGTAAGAACAAAATCTCCAACAGAGATGGATTCGTCGATGCAGAGGTCCAATGCACGCGCATCCACCCCCTCGTAGTGACCAGAGAGCAAGAGGAGATGTTCCTCCTTCGCCAGCTCTTTAACAAGACGGGAATTCAACGGCCTACCAGCCGGAGAAAGCATGACCGTACGCGTACAAGGCGAAGAACAAGCTGTCACGGATCTTACAACCGTCGGTGCGTCCAAGACCATCCCTGGACCTCCTCCAAAAGGCCGATCATCCACACGGCCCCCCCGTCGTGAAGCAAAATCACGTAAGTTGATCAAGTTCACAGACAAGAGACCATCTCGAAGCGCACGACCAATCAAAGAACAAGAAAGAGGGCTATCGAAATAAGCTGGAAAAAGCGAAAGGACGGAAATGAGCACTTCTTAAGCGCCCGCCTTTCTCCGAGTAGCCGATCTCCTCCTCTCCTCTTTACGTTTTCTAGCACGTAAGGAACGTCTTGCCTCGAGTAACTGCACGGCAGCAGGGGCAGATTTGTTTAAAAAGTTTAGAAAACTCTCCGTTGGCTGTGCCCCTTTCTCCAGCCAATACAACGTCTTCTCTTCGGACAAAACGAACTCTAGCTGGCTTCCTACCGCAAAAGGGTTGTACCAACCCAAACACTCAATGTAACGACCCTCACGTGGACAACGAGCATCGGCCACAACAAATCGATACACCTTGCGATTTCTCTGCCCCTGCTGTCGCAACCGAATCTTTAGTGCCATTTCAACCCTCCCATCATTTTTTTTAACTTGTCCAGATCAAAGGACGAACCCATTTGGCGAACAGTAGACCGGAACGCCTCAAAATTTTGAATAAGACGCATCACCTCCTGAACGGAGCAACCACTACCTGAAGCGATGCGATGCAAACTCTTCTCTGAGAACGGAACCAGACAGAGCCTCTCTTTAGCCTTCATTGAGCAAATAATTGCCTCTGAGCGAACAAAATCATTTTCCTCAAAATGCAACTCAGAAAAGCCAGGGACCATAGCCAAAAGAGCAGAAAGCGGACCACATTTCCTCAAAGCACGACACTGATCCAAATAGTCTTGAAAAGTAATCTCCCCCTCAAGAGCTCTTTTCTTCAAATCATCAATTTGGTCTCCTTGCAAAGGCCCCCTAAGCTTCTTTTTTAAATTAAACGTATCCCCCATGCCCAAAATCCGATCCGCCATTGACAAAGGGTTAAAAAGGCGTAAATCCTCTAAGCGTTCCCCAAAGCCTTCAAAAACGATCGGGACACCAACCCGATGTACCATCGACAGGATACTGCCCCCTTTGACCTCCCCATCTAACATCGTCACGATAAAACCCGTTAATCTGACCTTTTCGTGGAAACGGAGACCAGATTCTAAAACGGACTGGCCTTTTCCGCCATGCACAACAAAAAAAACTTTTTCCGGATTTAACAAAGAACAAATTTGATTTAGCTCCTGCATGGCTGTGATGTCTGTATCGAGACAACCGGCACTATCTACAAGAAGAAGATGTATACCTTGCAAACGAGATTGCTTGAGAACACGTTGTAAAAAGGAGTCGAGATCCTCCTGTGGTTCTACCAAGAAAAGAGTAAGATGCAGTTCCTTTGTTAAAAGTTCTAGCTGCTTTCCTGCCATGGGGCGACTAAAATCCGCACAAACTAGACCAATCGATAAGGAAACATCTTGTTGCCTAAGAAAAGCAGCTAGTTTAGCTATTTGCGTTGTTTTTCCTTGACCAGGCAACCCACAAAACAACCAAACACAGGTCTTATTTTCTACAGGGGAGAAATAGGGCGTGTTTTCCGCTTCTTCCGCATAATACTCCCGAGAAGACTCTTCTGTTTTTCCTAATAAAAGGCCAACCTCTTCGTAAATGAGTTCCGTGAAACGAGTAGGTGTCCATTTCCCCCTTTGGACAGCCTCTGCGGCCCCTTCTTTTATTTTCGAAAGAAGATGGTCAATGACTGAGGGGTGTACGTCAGCTTCCAGGAGTAAAGAACGCATCTGTGCACAGATATCTTCAGAGTCACAATCACTAAGAAAAGACTTTTGTTTAATTCCTTGGAGCAGCCTGCTCCATCCCTGTTTCAAAACAGAAAACATACATCTACCTCAACCACATGAAGGCTGCCAGCCTTGAAAAAGAAGAAAACGCTCCTTCCCGAAAGAATCGTAATAACTTACCCCTAACCCCCAACCAAAATGGGTCGCGAGTCTCTTGACCTCTTGAACTTGTGTCGAGCCTACTTCAAGTAGAAGAAAGCCTTTTTCTTTAAGGTGCGTTCCTGCTCGTTTCAAAATAGACACAATGCCTTCCAATCCACTTCCTCCAGCAACAAGAGCAGACTTAGGTTCGAATTCGGCTACGGAAGAGTCTAATGCCTTCCACTCGTCTTCGCTCAAATAGGGAGGATTCGAAATGATTAAATCAAAAAACTCTCCTGCCCAAGGTTCCAACCAAGAACCCTCTCTAAAATAAATTTCCCTGGATAAGAGCGCTGCATTTTTCCTAGCAATCTTCAAAGCAGAAGCACAAAGATCAGAAGCAAAGACCAAATTGTTGCTGTCTGGACGCCTTTTCTTCAATCCCAGAGCTAAACAACCCGTACCACAGCATAAGTCAAGCATTCGACTAACCGGTGGCAACTCACTCCAAGGGATATAGCAAAACATTTCCTCCGTTTCCGGACGAGGAATCAAAGTGGAAGAGTCAACACAAATCCATTCCCCGTCAAAAAAAGCCTCACCTAAAACGTACTCCAAAGGGCACCCGCCTACCAGACGTTGCATGGCAATCTCTGTCCTTTCGAGCCACTCCTTACTGACCTCTCTTTCTAAATCAAGATAGAGCTGAGAAAGAGAAACGTAGCCACACCTTCTGGCACATAGCCAGTCCACTTCTTTCTCTAACTGTCCTGCTTGGAGGGCAAAAGCTCGCCATTTCTTGACCAGATCCCTTAAGGTGATATTTGATGTGAACATCTGTTCTTTCCATGCCAGCGAACAAGAGCAGAACAAATCGGCTCCAAAGCCCCATTCATCACTTGATCTAGTGAATATAACGTCAGCTGAATTCGATGATCTGTCACCCTATTTTGAGGAAAATTATATGTCCGAATACGTTCTGATCGATCTCCACTCCCCACCTGCGATGCTCTCAAAGCGGCAACAGCAGCATGTTTTTCTGTACGTTCCTTTTCGAGAAGCTTCGCTTTAAGGAGGCGCATTGCTTTATCCCGATTACGATGTTGACTTCTCTCTTCTTGACAATAGCAAACAATACCGGAAGGAATATGAGTAATACGAACAGCCGAATCCGTTTTATTTACATGTTGCCCACCGGCTCCGGAGGCACGGCAAGTCTGAATCTTGAGATCCTTTTCATTCACTTGAAAATGACTTGAAGGATCATCTGGAACTAAAACAGCAATTGTAACAGCAGAAGTATGCAACCGACCCTGTGCTTCTGTGACTGGGACGCGTTGAACGCGATGCGTTCCGGCCTCATGCCTTAAGGTTCTGTAAGCAGATTTCCCAGAAACCTCAAAGATATATTCTTTGAAACCTCCCAAAGAGGAAGGCATCACAGATAGAACTTCAATCGTCCATTTCTTCCCATCTGCATAAAGCTGGTACATACGTGCGCAGTCGGCAACAAACAAAGCTGCCTCATCTCCACCTGTCCCAGCTCGTATTTCGACAATCGCACTGAGGTCATCTAACGGATCGGGTGGAATAAGGAGAAGTTCCAACTGATGCCGCATATCTTCTCGTTTTTTTTCTAAAGCAAGAAGCTCCTGGGACAGAAAAACATACATTTCGGAGTGAGCACCTTGAGAAACAAGCAGCTGTTGCACTTCCTGAATATCTCGTTCGTGTTGGTCAAACTCCCTAAAGGCTGTTGTTAAATCGACAAGACGAGCATGTTCTTTTGACAATTCAATAAACGCTTTTTGATCCCGAAAGATCTCTAAATCAGCCAATTGGGCCTGAACTTGACCCAAACGCTCGAAAAACTGAGCCTTAAAGGAAGGATCAAAAGTGATTTCTTCTCCTGACATGCAGCCACTCGACCTATAAGCTGTCTAAGATTCAGATTGCTTGCGATACTTCTTGTTAAACTTAGAAATTCTTCCCTCAGTATCTACGTACTTCTGACCTGTAAACAAGGGATGTGAAGAAGAAGAAATAGGAATCTCGCATAGAGGGTATTCTATCCCATTAACAACGCATGTCTTATCATGCTTTCCCTTCCAGGTTGTACCACAGAGGTACTGAACACCAGTAGAAGTATCTACGAAAGCAACAGTACGATACTCGGGATGCAAACGTGCTTTTCTCTCTCTCTTCTTACTCATGATTAAAACCAACTCTAGAAAAAAACTTTATAGAGTGTAATGCGATTGAGCCAAAATTTCAAGAAAAGGAATGGGGCTTTCTTAAACGTTGCAAAGCAAAAAATGACTGCAATAGACGTAAGGACTCCTCGCGCAAGACACCTCCTCTTACCTCAGGTGGTGTAGCCCAAGAACAAGCTTCTGCCCAACTGTAGTGGGTTCCACCCATCCTAGGATCAGTGACAGCCCATACCAACCTGGAGAGACGTGCCAATAAAATGGCCCCCATGCACATAGGACAAGGCTCAAGCGTAACATAAAGAGAGGCGCCTTTCAGTCTCCAGTTCTTTCTTTTTCTTCCAGCGCTCCTCAGCGCAAGAATTTCAGCATGCGCTGTTGTATCGAATAAGCTTTCAACTTGATTATGAGCGAAAGCAAGAATATCTTCCTTTAAAACAAGCACAGCCCCAACAGGGACCTCCCCTTTCTCAAACGCTATTCGAGCCTGATCCAGAGCCTTCTGCATAAAAAAATGGTCCTGATTCAAGCTCAACATTGACCTCAAACGAATGACAACTTTACACTTCCACTTTCTTTCCCGTTCGGGTGGTGGAATGGTAGACACGGAGGACTTAAAATCCTTTGGACGTTTGTCCGTGTGAGTTCGAGTCTCACCCCGAGCACATCTCCCAAATATCGCGTATTTTCCGCACAACTTCCCTATCAGAAAAAGTAGAAGACGGATCTCGGAATTGGTGAACCAAATGGTCCTCTAGAACTGATCGAATAGAAAGAAGTTGAAATTTGGCGTCTTCTGCTTCAAAGAACTCCTCCTCCAAGGACAGAAAAGCGTAGATGCCCTTCGCCTTTTTCGCATTAAAAAAAGAGAACGACTCCTCTAAAAAAGACTTATCTGAAGAAATACAAACGACCGAAAGAAGAGGCAAAGACACGTTCTCGATGAGCTTATTAAAGGCCATTTCTAAAGGTAGTGAGCCCATAAACAGAATGCCTTGGGTTAACAAAGCACAAGGCTCTCGACTTGAGAGAAATAGGGACAGACGTAAAAAAGGGGGAAGAGATGAAAAAAGATCAATACCTAGTTTTCTTAATTGAAGGGGTAAGTAGCAAGAGGAAGCAAAAGACCTTCTTGAAACCCCCAAAATTGGCAAACCCCTCATTTGAAGTTGTTTCAGGACATCTTTTGATTCTTGCCTCGCAAGAGAGAAGGATGTGTGTAAAAGAGCGTATTCCCAAACGGCAAATCTCACTTGATCCACCACTTGAGATACAACGCCGTGCTCTAACAAGAGGGCCTTCATGATATGGAGCCACTTGAGCCTCCCGACACTACTTGTAGGAAGCAAAACAAGATCATCCAAATCCAAAAAAACAACCGTACGACTCGGATTTTGACTGGAAAGAAGAGTGGGTAACTCTCCGAACGTCTTTATATCAACGATAGGAGCGCCACCGAAGAGCACGCCGAAAAAACAAACAAAACAAAGAAAGCGCGTCAAACAGCCTCCAAGGCTAATCAGCTTCTCTTCCTCCTCTTCTTTCCCTGTCGAATCGACCTCCCCCACGCTTGCCAAAGGAAGAGCGCCGTCCTCCCCCAACTGACTCTGAACTCGTCGTGGAAGCCCCTTTGTTTTGACCCGATCCCAAGGAGTCTGAGACCAAAACAGGTGGTGGTGGAATGAGAGAAGCTAAAATCTTCGAGGCTCGATCTACCACATCTTCATTACCTTGAGAAGCATTGTCCCTCTTATCTCCAGATACAGGGAGCTCCTCTGGGAAAGGAGGGGGGGCGGCAAGACGACGAAGACGACTGTCTCCTCGGGCTGAACCAGATGTTTTACCCCTTTTTGCTTTAGAAGGAACTGGGGAGGGGTGTGAAGAAGATTGCTCACTAGCCACCGCTCTCCCAGTTCCAACAGAAGGAAATGGCTGGGGAAGCTGTCCCTTTTCAACAAGAGAAGCTTGTTGTACACCGGCAGAAACAGAGTCCTGAGTTAGAACAGAGTCTCGATGACCTTGTCTAGCTGATTTCTCAATAGGTTTCTTAAGATGAACTCGACCCGAAGAACACTCAACAACTTCATACTCACCTACAGGAACAAGAAATGGGCTAGGACGACTGGCCGAGCGATAAAAAACCGCACCACCAAACATAACGACTTCCACGGCCTCAACCAAGTAGGTGTCCACTCCATCAGATCTCCGAGCACTCCGCACAAGCAACTTGGCCCCTTCTCTCGCAGTAATCACAGTTTCAACAATAGGTTCTCTTGTAAAATGCACGGTCACTACCTCAAGATCTGCAAATAAGAGTGAAAAGATGCCCTGCAAAAGGGCTCTCTTCAAAAGAAAAAATAATCACATTAAACACCGATCACAAATAAATTGCGCCAGATCGACGACCCTTGCACTGTAACCTCTCTCATTGTCATACCAAGCAACGAGTTTGATCAAACTTCCTTCTACGGAAGAAGAAGCTTTACAATCTACGACGGAAGAGTGCGTGTTCCCCAAAATGTCCGTTGAGACAAGGTCCTCTGTTGAGAGTGTCAATATACCCTCATACTCGCGAGTAGAGGCCTCTCGTAAGGCCTGAAAAACTTCTTCAAGAGAGACAGAATGTCGAAAAGAAAGGACAAGATCTAGAAGAGAAATATCGGGTAAGGGCACCCGAAAAGCAGAACCAGTCAACCGGCCCTTCAGTTGAGGTAAGATCTCCTCAACAGCTTTAGAGGCTCCAGTTGAAGTTGGAATGATGTTTTGTAAAGCACCTCTGCCCAAACGAAAATTCTTAGCGGAAGGCCCATCCAAAAGAGACTGCGAAACAGTTACAGCATGAATAGTTGATAAAGAACACGCCTCTATACCAAAAGCACGATCCAAAACAGCCAGAAGCGGCGTAGCACAGTTTGTGGTACAAGAAGCAGCAGAAAAAACACGGCTTGAAGAAGAGACGAGCCCCTCATGATTGACGCCCCAAACAAAAGAAGGAACCCCCTTAGCCGGAGAAGAAACCAAAACAACACCCACCCCACCACTCAAGTGAGAACCGGCTTGCTCTAAGGAACGAAAGCGACCACTTGACTCAATGACCAGCCTCACGTCGTAGCGGCACCAGTCAATTCGAGAGGGATCACTCTCTTGAAGAACTGCGATATGGTGACCATCCACAACCAAATATCCACTCTTACTAGACACCACAAAAGGAGCCGAACCATGAGTGGAATCGCGCGACAAGAGGTAAGCGAGTTGATCAGACGAAGCCAAATCATTTAGGGCAACGATATCAGTAAGGCGCCCTAACTCCACAAAACGCCGAAAGACAGCACGACCAATCCTTCCAAAACCGTTAATTGCAACCTTACAGGTCATCTTTTCTAACAGAACCTCATCGCCATGCCATAAAAACAAAAACTATTCAGGCAGATACTCTAGAACACATACATCAGCACAATCCCCGATCCGTGTTCCCTTTTTAAGGATACGCGTGTAACCACCATCCCTGGACAAGAAACGAGCACCCAAGCCACTAAAGAGAGCGTTTAAAACACGTCTATCGTTGTTGTAAACAGAAAGGTCCCCGGCTCGGGCGAGCCGAGCCTCCTTAGGAGAAAGCTTGTTGTAGCGCAACATCAATTGGGAGGCCACCCGACGCCGAGATGCAAGAGATCCCGACTTAGCTAAACTGATCAATCGATCAGCAAGTGGCTGCAAAGCCTTCGCTTTCGAAAGAGTAGTCTCTATACTCCCACAAACAACAAGAGCCTTCAACATGTTAGCAAACAAACAACGCCTATGACTGCTGTTTCTTCCTAGCTTGTACCTTTGCTTACGATGTCTCATACCTCCACCTGCCTCCTCCTGCGCTCTTTCTCTTTCATCTTTTCTTCTAAGTAAGCCTGCGCAATATCACGACAATTGTCACGCGTAATCCCATAAGGAGACAAATCCATCCCTAAAGAGAGACCCAATTCATGAAGTTTCACTTTAATCTCACTCAAAGATTTTCGACCAAAATTTCTATACTCCAATAACTCGCTTTCTTGCTTCGTAACTAATTCGACAACATAATCGATACGAGCACTCTTCAAACAATTGGACGCACGCACAGAAAACTCAATATCTTCAATACAAGTGGACAGACAAGACATCAACTCGTCTACATCAGGCCTACCAAAAGAAAGATGCTCTTCGTCGAATAAAAGATCCGGTCCCTCAAGCTGAGAGACAAAAAAGTCGAAATGCCTACCGGCAACTTGGGCGGAAAAAAGCAGAGCCTCAACAGGAGTAATTCTCCCGTCTGTTGTTAGCTCTATAACCAATGAATCGAACTCCGTGTCCTGACCGACACGCGTATTTTCTACGTAATAGTTGACCAAACGAACTGGAGAAAAACAAGTGTCTAAAACGATCTCACCCCTCTGTCTGTCCTCTATTGCGTGTCTCTCTGCAAGGACATATCCCCTTCCGATCCCAATGCAAACAGAAATTTCTCTCTTCTGAGGTCTTGTCACTGAAAAAAGACACAGACCAGGATTGATGCAAACATAACCGCTGAGATCTAAATGCTTAAGGCAGACATGAAAAACACCTCCATTAGCATCCAAATCCTCTTGTGTCACCTCAATCTGGGTTGTAGAACGCGTCATCCTAGCTGGACCATCACCAGTAGGAAGACGACGCAATAGAGCCTCTTTACAGTTGAGGACAATGTCCGTTGCATCCTGTACAATTCCCTCACTTGCCATAAACTCATGGAGGATTCCATCGATTCGAATAGACAGAATCCCAGGTGATTCGATAGAGGAAAGCAAAATGCGCCTAAGGGCATTCCCTAAAGTATGCCCAAACCCCCTCTCCAGAGGCGCAACGACGAATCTCGCAAATGTAGAAGAAGATTCCTCAACCTGAATTTTTTCCGGCATCTTGAACTTGCCATATAACACCGCCATAAGATCTTCTCTCCAATCGCTATAAACAACTATCGTATGCTAAACCCGACGACGTTTTCTCGGACGGCAACCGTTGTGAGGAACCCGAGTTCTATCCTTGATCAGGGTCAAAACAAGGCCAACGGACTGCAGTCCTCGAACAGCAGCTTCCCTTCCACCTCCTGCTCCCCTTAGGTTAACCTCAATTTCCTTCATTCCCATTGACATAGCCGATTTACCAGCGCTCTGAGCCGCTACACTAGCAGCACATGCCGAAGACTTCCTCGAACCCTTGAAATTCACTCTTCCTGCAGAAGCCCAAGACAAGACGTTGCCGGCCGGATCGGTAATCGTTACCAAAGTGTTGTTAAAAGTCGCAAGAACGTAAGCCACACCTGAAGGCACATTTCTCTGCTGCCTCCTCTTCGTCCTCAACACGCCTTTTTTATTTCCGGGCTTATTTGATGACCCCGAATCTTGTTTACTCAAATTTCATGTCCTCCAGAGACTCTTGCCGCAAAACCAACATATAAATACGAAACAAACTACTTCACAGCCTTCTTCTTATTCGCAACGGTCTTTCTCTTTCCTTTACGTGTCCGCGCATTTGTCTTAGTCCTTTGCCCTCGAACAGGCAAGCCCAGACGATGCCTGAGGCCACGATAGCAACGAATGCTCATCAACCGCTTGATATCGTTCTGGATATTTCTCCTGAGATCACCCTCTACTAAATACTCACCACTTTGGAGCAAAGAGTTGAGCTTAGCAATATCTACTTCAGATAAATCCCTCGTCCTTGTACTAGGAACCAGACCCAAACGCGCCACAATTTGTTTAGCAAGAGTAGGCCCGATACCATAGATGTAAAGCAGGCTAATTTCCAACCTTTTTTCGCTAGGGATATCAACACCTATAATTCTAACCACAAGCAAACTCCTCTTCCAATAAATTTATCTCAAACGAGAACGTGGTGTTTTCAGAACTTCCTCGTATCTTTGCATCGTCAAATATCCACTCACTTGACGAGAAGTGTCTAAAACCACACCGACCAAGATCAACATGGAAGTGCCCCCGAAAAAATAGCTGACCGAATGATCTACGCTAAACAAGGCCCCCACCAACTGGGGAAATGTCGCCAAAACGATTAGGGAAACCCCACCAATAACCGTTAAGCTACACATCGTCTTTTCTAAAAATCGTTGAGTCTGTAACCCCTGGCGAATGGCAGGAATAAAGGCCCCGCTCTTCTTCATATCGGAAGCCAGTTGGTCCGCATGAAACTGAGTCAACGTCCAAAAATAATTAAAGAAGAAAATTAAAACTGCGTAAACAGCAGTATAGCCTAAAGAGCCCGGAGACAGGTATCCCATAAGCACGGACCCCCATCCATCCTGGCCCAAAATCTGAGTTAACGTGATAGGAAGCATCAAGATAGATGAGGAAAAAATAACGGGCATGACACCGGAGTGATTTACTTTTAACGGAAGAAAAGATCCTCTTGGTCTACCAGGAGTCCGATCATGTTCCTTCCTGGCGTACTGCAAATCGAGCCTTCTTTCTCCTTGCGTTAAAAAGATACACCCTATGATTACGAGAACAAAGATACAAATCAATAAACTAAGGGACAATAGACCGAGATCCCCTGGATCCGAAGAATCGAGATTAAGGTAGGTTAAAATAGTCGAAACCATCTTAGGGAAGGAGGACACAATTCCAGCAGAAATAATCAGACTTGTTCCCACACCAACCCCGCTCTCTGAGATTTGCTCGCCTAACCACATAATAGTCAATGTGCCACACGTCATCGTAGCCACAAACAACATATAAAAAAGAGCATGACAACCAAAAAAACGAATAGAGAGCACCTTTGTCGAAAGAATGCCGGGATAAGATTGGTTAATTTTTAGGGCGTAACGAGCAAAAACACCCGACTGAAAAAGAGCCAAAAGGAGGGTCAAGTAACGCGTCCATCTGGCAAGCTTCGGCCTGACATAGTCGGCATTTTCCTTAAAATCTCTTTGCAAACCAGGGAAAAGAGTAACAGCCAGCTGTAACATGATCGAAGCGGATACGTAAGGTAACACCCCTAAAGCCCCTAAAGTCATTTGGGCGAAGGCTCCACCAGAAAAAATATCCATAAGCTGAAACAGGCTCTGCCCTGCACGCGTAGCTTGGCGAAAATAAGCCAAGGCAATCTCACCGTTAACACCAGGAACTGGAACAAACGATGTCAAGCGGCAGACGAAAAGCAATCCCACCGTAAAAAGCAACCTGCGCCTTAACTCGTTATTCTGAATGAGGGCACGAATGAAAGAAAACATGTAAAACCAATCCCAAGGGATAGACTGAAACCATATTCAACGTGCTGTCACGCATTCGATCCCGTTCTCATCTAGCTTCAAACGAGCAGAACGAGACACTTTGCATGCAGAGACAGAGACCTTTTTCTTCAACTCGCCTCGACCTAAAACCTTAAGTCCATAACTCGGCCCCGAAAAAAAACCTTTCTCCTTCAAAGAAGCAAGGGTCACCTCCTCACCATCTGAAAACAAAGCATCGATCTGGTCCAGATTGATGACATCAAGCGGCTTTGCCAAGTTTCCCCTCCCGAAACCGCGCTTGGGAAATCTTCTAAAAAAAGGCAAATTTCCTCCCTCATTCCCCAAACGCTTCTTATAACCAGATCGGCTACCAGCCCCCTTCATTCCTCGACCACACGTCGTCCCGAAGCGGCTACCATTCCCACGGCCCACCCTCACCTTCTTTTTGCGAGGGACAAAAGAGCCCAAATCATATAACTCTATCATACAGAGGTCACCCCGTTTTCCTCAGTTGCATCAGTTCACGACGATTACGAAACCGCTTCAAAGCCCGAAAAGTCGCATGAACCTGATTGGACTTGTTATTCGATCCATACAGCTTCGCCACGGCATCTCGAATACCCGCCAACTCAAGGATATTCCTCACACATGAACCAGCAATCAATCCGGTACCAGGCCGAGCGGGCTTGATCATAACAACGGTGCCGTCCCAACGCACACGCACAGTATGAGGAACTGTCCCGCCTTCTCTTTCAAATTCGATAAGATTCCTTTTGGCTAATTCACCGCCTCTACGAATACAATCAGAAAGTTCATTAGCTTTGGACATGGCAAAACCCACTTTCCCATCTCCATTTCCTGCAACAACCACAGCAAAAAAACTAAAGCGACGACCACCCTTCACAACTTTCGAACAGCGCCCAACAAAGAGAACACGCTCCTGAACTCCACCCTTTTCCTTGTCTTTAGACATAGAACCCCTCAAATCTAAAACTGCAGACCTGCAGAACGAGCAGATTCGGCAATCAACTGCACTAACCCATGGTAAGCCCTATGCCCCCGATCAAACACAACCCTGGAACAGCCCAAAGCCAGAGCAGACTCAGCTATTGACCTCCCAACACACTCTGCTGCAGCGCGCCCTTTCCCAGTCGGAAACCTCTTTCTCATACTAGGCGACATCGTTGAAGAAGAACAAAGAGTTTTACCAGAGTCATCATCAATTAACTGCACTGACAAATGACGATTGCTTTTAAAGACACACAACCTAGGATAAGCCTCACCAACTGTTCTAACCTTCCTTCGCACACGTAAAGACCTGGTGTAACGGCGACGAACTTTCTGCTTTTGTTGACTTTCCACGCACCCTCCTCAAGGCCTGTTCTTTCCAAGGCCAGATAACCCCACCAATCTACTTCTTCTTGCCAGATTTTCCACCGGCCTTACCGGCCTTCCTTCTCAAGATTTCACCCAGGTAACGCACACCTTTGCCCTGGTACGGTTCGGGTTTTCTCATGGCACGAATTTCAGCCGCAAACTGCCCAACTTGTTGCTTATCAATACCGCTCACAACAATAACAGGACTTTTCAGCTCAGCCTGAACAGAAATGCCCTTGGGGATCTCCAACTGCGTTGGATGAGAATAACCGAGCTGCAGATCAAGCATACCGCCTTTAATAGAGGCACGGTATCCCACTCCGACCAGCTCCAACTTTTTTTCGAAACCTTCAGACACTCCATGAATCATATTACGAAGAAGCGCCCAAGAAAGGCCTAAAAGAGCTGTTCTGCGAAAGGAATAGCCACTAGCAACGCCTACAACAACAGAAGAACCCTCCCTACGCACGTCAAGGCCTTGAGCCAACTCGAGAGAAAGAGAACCTTTTGGCCCTTTGACACAAACCTCAGATCCACTACGAACTAAGTCCACACCTTTGGGAAGCTTCAACGGCATTTTCGCTTTTCGAGACACAACCCCAATCACTCCTTAACAATCCGATTAATGGGCAATAGAACAGAGCAGCTCCCCGCCTACTCCCCTTTTTTTAGCCTGATGACCGGACAAGACGCCCTTAGAAGTGGAAAGAACGAAAAGACCCATCCCAGACATATGAGAATGGATATCTCGATGCCCAACATACTTCCTACATCCTGGCTTAGAAATGCAAACAATCGACATCATAAGTGGCTCTTTTTGTCTGTTGTATTTCAGCATAACTCGAGCACGCCTCTTCGCCTTCTCTCCTTCTACTGTAAACCCAGAGATCCAACCCTCTTCGAGCAAAAGCTGCAACACAGCCAGAATTAAAGAGTTAACAAAGACATCAACGTAACGCAGCCGCGCCATTCCACCATTACGCATACGCGTCAAAAAATCGGCAAAAGGATCCGTTAACATAACTTGCAACCTCCCTTAATCGCGCATCTGAAAGGGCATCCCAAGAGCAGAAAGCAGCTCGAGACACTCCGCATCTGATTTGGCCGAAGTCACGAAAGTAATATGCATTCCTTGCTGCCTCCTAACAGCATCAAGATCAACCTCAACAAAAATTTGTTGATCTTGAACCCCGAGGGTATAATTACCCATTTTGTCACCAGACTTTCGAAAACCTCTAAAGTCCCTGATCCTAGGACAGCAAATATTGACGAAACGATACAAAAAATCCCACATCTTCCTTTTTCGCAACGTCACCAATACACTGACAGGTTGACCTTGACGCATTTTGAAACTGGCAACAGAACGCTTAGACCGAATGAGAATAGGCTTCTGACCAGAAAGGGCCTTTAATTCGTTCTCGCTATCCTGCAGGGCACCCCTGTCCTTTCCAACTTTCGCTACGCCCATATTGATAACAACCTTAACCAAACGCGGGACCTGCATCACATTGGAATACTGGAACCGCTCCAAAAGGGCCGGACGTACCTGCTCCCGATATCGCTTCTCCAACTCGTTTTCTGGCTCCTTCTTCGGTTCAGACATAACTAGACCGTAACTACCCTTGCCTTTCTAATCGTTCGAAACACTTGAACTTCCCCTGAGACATTAGTCCAGATGAGCTCCTTTGTCCCAGAAACATGCTCTCGAACCCTCAGCTTCAATAGCGAGCCATCCTCAAAACACAAAGAGACATTGGAAATATGCACAGGTGACTCAATGGAGAGAATGGATCCCTTTCCTTCTGGACCAGATTTCTTCACATGCTTCGTCTTTTTGTTCATGCCCTCCACAACAACTCGGAGACCCTTTCGAGCCAAAACCTTCCCAGTCTTCCCTTTGTCCTTTCCAGACAAGATTCGAACCAAGTCTCCGACCCTAATCCACTTGGCAGACATAAGCTATACAACCTCACGAGCAAGAGAACAAATTTTCAAATATCCCGAATCACGCAACTCCCTTGCGACGGGGCCCATCACGCGAGATCCTTTCGGATTGCCCTCCTCATCCACAATGACGCACGCATTTGATTCGAAATTCAAAACAGTCCCATCGTTCCTACGGATTTTCCTTTTTTGCCGTACAATAACGGCCTTCACAACGCTCTTCTTGGGAACACTAGAACGAGGTCTAGCAGACTTAACGGAACAAACGATCAAGTCCCCCACACCCGCATAACGACGTCTCGAGCCCTTCAAGACCTTAATACACCTTACGGAAAGAGCTCCTGTATTATCCGCGACATCCAAATTACTTTCTTGTTGCAACACCGTCTTACACCTTAAACCAGTCTCTGAAGAACCCGCCAACGCTTCAACTTTGAAAGAGGCCTCGTCTCAGCAAGGAGAACACGATCCCCAATTTCAACAGTCTCCCGATGATCAGCATAGACCTTTCTCCTTCGCTTAATCACCTTGCCAAGGACCGGATGACGCACCTGCCTCTCCACTTCAACAACAACCGTGTTCTGCATCTTGTTCGAGATGACAACGCCCAGTAGTTCCTTTCTTCTCTTCCTATCCGACATGACGGTCACCCCCCCTTAGAAACCTCGCTCTCTGCTCTGTCAAAAGACGAGCGATCGTCTTCCTTAAAAGCTTTAACTGATGAGGCTTTGGAACCCTCCTGGCAAGGCTATATTCTCCTGACAAAAAAAACAAATCCCTTCGGACAGCCCTGAGACGATTTTTCAATTCTATCTCAGACAACTCAGACAGATCTTCCCGCGAGCCCATTCAGACCATCTCCACACGTTCAACGAAACGTGTCCTTATTCCTAGCTTGAAAGAAGCCAGCCTAAGAGCTTCCTGTGCCCTCGCCTTCGGAACGTTTCCAACTTCGAATAAGATACGGCCCGGCTTGACAGGAGCAACCCAATGGTCAACGGCTCCCTTCCCAGAGCCCTGACGAGTCTCCGCCGGTTTTTTAGTTACAGGAACATCAGGGAAAATTCTCAAAATAATTTTCCCATGCCTTTGGAAAGAGCGGCTCACAGCTACACGACAAGCTTCGATCTGCTGCGCAGTGATTCGACCCCTCTCAAGAGCCTGAATACCAAAGTCACCAATGGCAACAAACGCACCACGTTTTGTTTTCCCGCGCAAGGACCCCTTTTGCTTTTTCCGATATTTCGATCTCTTGGGCATCAGCACCATATCGCATCAAGCTCCTCTTCCCTTTTCCACATCAAATGCAGGAAGAACTCCAGAAGGAACATCTTCCCCCCGATTAATCCAAACCTGCACGCCAATGGCACCGTAAACAGTCATAGCCCGAACACAAGCATAATCGATATCACATCTTAACGTGTGCAAAGGCAAAGAACCCTCCAAATACCACTCCACACGAGCAATCTCGGCCCCTCCCAAACGACCAGCCACCTGAACTTTGATTCCCACAGCACCCGCATCCATCGCAACTTGAATATGCCTTTTCATCGCTCTCTTGTGACTGATCCTTCTTTCGATCATTCTTGCAATTCCCTCAGCAACAAGGGTAGCGTCTAAGTCTGGTTGCTTGATCTCTTCTAAGCTGAGGCTCACCTCCTTGCCTGTCAAACGAGATAGCTCCTCCCGAGTAGCGTCAATCTCCGAGCCCTTTTTTCCAATAACAAGCCCAGGCCTTGCCGTATGGATGATAATTTCAATACGCTCCCCCATGCGTCGAATGACAATTCTAGAAGAACCTTGACAACACGACTTAGATCGAAGGAGCTTGCGCAACTGAATATCCTGCAACAAGAGGGCCCCGAAATTGCTCTTGTCAGAGAACCAAACAGAATCCCAATTCTTTCGAATAGCCAGCCTGAAACCTTTTGGTTTTCCCTTTTGCCCCACTTAGATGCCCTCCTGCAGTGATGACGCACAACCAACAACCACCGTTAAATGACTCATGCGCTTGAGAATAGGAGTTTTTCCCCCTCGACTACGCCCCCTTGCACGTTTAAGACGCGGCCCCTCGTCCACCGTTGCCCGTAACACAACCAAATCTTGACGAGGCACTAAAAACTTCGATTCGGCATTCGAAACAGCACTCATCAACGTTAACATGAGCAGCCTCCCACTTTTTGTCCCACTCTGAGACAAACGAAAAACGGCCTCCGGAACACGAACTCCTCTTATCATGCCCACCACAAGACGAGCCTTTCGGGGACTGATACGAACATACTTGGAAAGAGCTCTTGCGCTCTTCTGCTCAGACTGCTGCCCATTCATACACTCTCACTCTCTACTTCTTGGTCGGATGTCCCTTAAACTTTCGTGTAGGAGCAAACTCTCCCAGTTTGCAACCCACCATGCTCTCCGAAATGAACAGAGAAACAAACCCCTTCCCACAATGTACATCAACAGTCATCCCTACCATTTCGGGGACAACCGTACTTCTTCTAGAATACGTAATGACCTTCTTCAGGCCCTTAGAAATCTTTTCCAAGAGATGGTAGTCCACAAAAGGACCTTTCTTGACGGATCTTCCCACAAACTACCCCCTTCGATCCCTAATAATGAACTTGGATGACTTCCTCTTTTTCCGAGTTCTCAGACCTTTGGTTTGCATCGCCCAAGGCGTCATAGGAATATAGCCATTATGCTTACCCTCACCACCACCGTGCGGATGGTCAACAGGGTTCATAGCCGTCCCACGCACACTTGGACGAATCCCCAGCCATCTACGACGACCAGCTTTTCCCTCAACACGCAAGCTGTGCTCTGCGTTGGAAAGGGAGCCGATCGTAGCACGGCAGCTCTCACAAATTCTGCGAACTTCACCGGAAGGAAGCCGTACCCTCGCGTACCCATCGCTACATCCCATAAACTGCGCAGAAGAACCAGCAGAGCGAACCAGCTTCCCACCCCGACCAGGAACCATCTCGATATTATGAACCAAGCTGCCCACAGGCATGTCTCTAAAAGACATACAACTCCCGGGACGATAAGGAGCTCCTTTCCCGGAAAGGACAGTTTGACCTACCACAAGGCCGGATGGCGCCAGAATATACCTCTTTTCGCCATCTTTGTAAAAAAGAAGAGCTATACGGGCCGACCTGTTTGGGTCGTACTCAATAGCCACTACACGAGCAGGAACATCATCCTTCATGCGGACAAAATCAATGAGCCTATAAAACCTCTTGTGCCCCCCACCTCTGTGTCGACAAGTAATTCGACCGCAATTGTTACGGCCCCCAGTAGAATGCTTAATCCTTCTAAGATACTTCGGGCGCTTTACCCCATCCTTCTCAGAGGAAGTAGCCAGCCCATCACGACTCTCTAAAGTAAGAAACCTGGAGCAAGGCGTCAAAGGACGAAACTTCTTAATCACGCAACCCCCCTCAATCCAAACAACAACCGACTTCTAGAGTCACAATTGCCTTTTTAAACCTTGCTCTCTTGCCAGACCTTCCACGGAAACGAACTGGCTTCGGTTTTACGAAAATTGTCCGAACAGACTTAACCCGAACAGATCTATCTGCGTAGATTTCCTCAACTGCAGAGGCAATTTCTGTTTTATTCGCGCGCACAGCCACTAGAAAGAGATATTTGGGACTTTGGCAACGACTGATACTCTTATTTGAGACGGCATCCTTCAAAGAACCCAATACCGTAGCCTTCTCCGTCTGATACCTGCGTAAAAGAATAGAATACGGGTCCTTCTTCATGCAACCGCTCCCCCTTCAAGAAACCTAGAACATGCAAGAAACGCGGCCTCCGAAAAAACAATGCCCCTGGCAGACAACACGTCTTGCAAATTGATTTGAGAGAAAAACAGAACACGAACAGAAGAAAGGTTGGCTGCGCTTTTTTGAAAGCAAGAATACCTAGACCAGCCAGAATCTTGAAGAAGAACGTCTTCCTTCTGATCGAAAAGAACAAGAACCTTCCCTTTAGAAAAACTCAGCTTCTCCAAAAAAGAACAAACCAAAGATGTCTTAGGGCGCTCCATGCCGGCTCCAAGATCGACACCAATAGCGCACGCTCCAGAAGATAATCTATCCAAAAGAGCTCCCTTCAAGGAGGCGCGTCTCTCCTTCTTGTTCACCTTTGCTAGAGACTTAACCCCTCGAGGCCCAAAAACAACCCCTCCGCCCCTATATTGCGGTGATGCCAAAGAGCCCTGACGAGCACGACCAGTTCCTTTCTGAGGATGGGGTTTCTTCCCGGAATGACTCACTTCAGAACGGGTAAGCGAACAAGCAGACCTCTGCCGCTTATTTGCTCTCAAACAAACCAAACACCGATGCATCATTGCAAGTGAGGAGGAAGGTTCTGCCTCAAGAAAGCTAGACAGATCAACACCTTCACAAACACCGGCATCCGGAAATGAAACCCTTCTCATGACTTGAGACACTTCACACCACCACTCTTCCAAGAAATACGCGAGCCACCGTGTTTCTTGATGGCATGACGAACACAAACCCAGGACCCTCCACGAGCTCCAGGAACAGCTCCCATGACAGCAAGAAGTCCTTCTTCTTTGGACCTCCACACGATCGAAAGATTTTGAACAGAAACAAGAGCCCCACCCATACGTCCAGCTGCTGGGTTCATTGGAAAAATACGTCCAGGAGTACTTCTCTGTCCCCTAGACCCTGCATGACGATGAATGGGACCCGTCCCATGAGAAGCCCCATGGCCCTTGAACCCACAACGCTTCATGACACCTTGGTATCCCTTCCCCTTAGAGATAGCCATCACGTCAACACTTTCTACGCCCTCAAAAATTTCCAACCCAATTTCCTGTCCCACAGAGAACTGATTCACGTCTTCAACTCGCACTTCAAATAAATCTTTGTGCGGAACAACACCCGCCTTTTTGAAGTGACCAAGCAAGGGCTTAGAAACGCGCTTCTCTAAGCGCGCAGAACCCAGCCCTCCAAGGGAAGCTACGCCAAGTTGCAAGGCCGAATATCCGTCGCGATCTGGCTCCTTGATTTGCACAACAACGTGAGGCAAAACCTCCAAAAGGGTGCAAGGAACAAAGGTGCCGTCTTCCAAAAAGAAGTGCGACATTCCCAGTTTCTTACCTCTCAAAGAAAAGCCCATACGACAGTCCTCTCCATAAAGAAAAATGTGTGCAACCAAGGGCAGACTAAGCTCTCAACATCATGAAGACAAGCCAAACCCAAACGACCAAACGGCCGAGACCAGAATTAAAAAAACCGGCGCAAGAAGCTGGATTGTTGACACAAAACCAGCAGAAACAAACGCAGCCAAAGAGTCATCAAACCCGCAATCTAGCCACACCAGCTGAAGTGTCGATAGGTTCGAAGACGCAAACCAGCCCCCAGAAGACCACAACATCCAAAACCAAAACACAGCAAAAAAACCGATGCCGGACCTTATAGCAGAGCACGGCTTTTTGAAACTAGTCATTACTTATCCCTCCTGCACCCAGAGGCTCGGATAAGCATCCAAAGGTGACGAACGAAAATAAGAAATACCTGCGAATTGACCATCGGACCAATGAAACAAAGAAAACCAATAACATACTAAGCGAGGAAGTAATTCCCAATTTGCGAAAAGGGCAATGAGCCTTGCTCAAAAGCTAAAGGGGCAATCTGCTGGGGCAACTTGGATCTTAGATCGAAGAGATCCCAGCTGGGACCCTAATAGTGTACAGCCTGGAGCAGGAAAACGAAAGTTCCGTGAATGTTAAGATACTTCAAAAACAGCACGACATTGAAAACAACGCGAAAATAACATTCTCAGATCTATCAGGAAGGGTCTGAAGTCGTTGCAGGCACTTCAAAGAATACAGTGTAAAATTCAGATGTAGCCCATATTTAAACTTAAGAGCGTCCCAAAAACAGAACGACTCAAGCATTGGACAGGAAAGATAGTGCACTCAATCACCATCCCTTGATATTTCATTTAAAAATACTCTCATTAAATCAAATCCTGACCTGGATTCTTCCAAGATGAGAATAGCTAAAAAACGAGTTATGACCACTCTCAACTTGTATTCTGAAAATAGCTGCATGGCAGCTAATCTGTCCCCATAGATATCTTTTGATGAATTGCGAAGCTGTTCAAGACTGTGTATTTCTTTTTCAAGAAAAGACAAAAAATTGTCTAATCTCTTCCACAGATCCAAATTAGCTCGAGCTATGCAAATAGGCATAAAATTAGATTCTAAATTTTTAGAGTAAACTATTTTTGATAAAGTTTGCTCCAAATTTAGCCTTGAAATGTCCTCTCTTAAACTAACTAATTCGCCTTTAACTGTTGCAAGTGCGGCTGAATGCAACTCATAACTAACCTGCATGAGCTCCATCTCTTCACGACACACTCTAAAAAACTTAGAGCATACAGCATCTGAAGGATTAGCAGACTGAACATCACGATTAAGAACTAATAAAAAATTTAAAAATTTCCAAATTTCTTTGCGTGAAGCATACATCTTGTCTTTAATCAAAAACTGAAATAACCAAGAACACAAACACAACAGACAAAAAAATATCTCCTGAAACAAGAGAGCCCTAACAAGGAAAACATATACCAATAAAAAGAAGATCAGCTCAACTGAAATGATACAGCAGAAACTTGCTAGAGAAATATTCAGATCTTCCGGAGACAGAGAAAAACACTCTCTTAATAAAGAACCTAATAGGTTTGCATTTGACCCCTTAGAAACCCTATACTGCCATATTTTGTTTAATTCGATATGCAAAACAGTTAAGTTCAAATCAATAAAAGAAAAAAGCAGTGCCGCACCACATGAGATAACAGAAACAGCCCATAAATTGAATATGATACATAAAATACCAAAAGCGGCCAGCAGTCCAGCATAAAACAGAGGAAATAGACTTTTCCAACCTATTAGAGGGTTGCTTGCAAAATGACGACTTAAAATAGTCTGTCTCTTTGCTAGCAACAAAATAAATGAAGTGACAACAACCCTAGAAAACTTCAGAAAGACCCGATGTAAGCCCGAACTAGAGACATAAGCACGTGACTTATTTACGGATTTACAGAAATATAAAGGATCTAATTTAAGTTTATAAATAATTGAACGACATGATCCCAAATAACATCTGATATAAAAGAAGGAAAAACTATTCTTATAGATCCAAAACAAAATACTGCATCTTGAAAGATATGCGTTCCTATAGCTTCAAGCCTAACGACGACTTTAGCTAATTCAGAACAATAACATGCCAATTTTAATTTGTCTCTTTCCAACTCCTGAACTGGTCCCAAAATTAAGCTTCCTTGGATAGCCACTATCTCTTTCTCTAAAAGAACAACAGAAACACTTAACCTTTGCCAAAGAAAGAGAAGCAAACGAATTTGTCTTAGCCTAAAACACTCATACCCTTCAATATCCACAATCCCTATGCTTTGCACGAAAGCTAATTGGTCCATATATTGTTTTAATTCAGAGACTTTACTTCTCAACCTGTTGAAACGAACCATGTATGAACGATGAATCTCACGTGCTTTTGCTAGCTCTATAAGGTGAAATTTGAAAAAATCAAGACATGCTTGGTAAGATGGATTAGGTGTCCCAATGTCACGGCTAAAGACAACCATGACTTCCCGAAACCTCATTATAGAGCCACAAACAAGTCCAAAGGTTTTCAAAAAGAAAACTTGAAGTATCCAAATCAGCAATCCTTTTACAAGGAATTCTTTTTTATAAGAGAGTAAAAATGAAATTCCAAAAAAAAGCAAAACGCTCCAGTTAATAAGTTGCATAACAAATAGCAAAGAAAAAACTCTTAGAGATAGGATAACATCATTTTTGGACAAAGCAAGATGTTCATGAAATAACTGGCATAGCAGACTTTCCTGTTGACAATTCAGTCTTTTATTCCAGAGTCGACTTAACTCCGTTAATAGAAAAGCACGAATTAAATCGGCTAAAGAAAAAATTAACACTAATATGAATAGTAAGAAGGGAATAAACACAGGAATTCGAAAGGTACAAAATAACAGACCAAGACTCGTGAAAACGGCTACAAGAGAAGCTGGACATTCACCTTGAGGACCAATTAAGGGATCAGCAGAAAAATCTCTCTCTAAAATTAGATTTCTTCGTCCTTTAACACGGGCTAAAAATGCAGCAACTAATCTTGCTACATTAAAAAGAAAACAGCAAATTCCTCGACAAAGAACGCAAAGTGATCTAACAGAATAAGGAGACTGGGTTATACATGAAACAGATCTAGCCAACAAACAGACACCTAATACTAAACAAAGATCTGATCAGTGAAAAGATTTAATTTAATTGGTTAGAGACATCATACTTATTTCAAAATGAAACGAAACACCTATAAATAAAGTAGTACGTCACGGTAAATTTCCTCAGAAACACAGCCCGGAAAAATAAGATTTGCTACATTAAAGCAATGTATAACAAGATGAGATATCTTTTGTGCTTTATGATCACAAGATATAGCCAGCATGCAACGATCTAAAAGGAACAAGTTCCAACTAGGCATATCTCCACAGAAGTTTCTTGGAATAAGACCTCGACTTTCAACCAAGGCTAAGTCCGCATCTAAGTCAGTAAACAGATCCTCTATTCGTTGCAACATAATTCTTAGCATGACTCCTTCTCTCATTAAAGAACGCCACTCTTCCGGAGATTTGGAAATAATCAAAGCAGAAGCCAGTACCCCAGATAAATTAAGATCTTTTAAATGGGTTCTCAAACATTTGAGTTGCTCTTTAACTTTTTCGAAAAGAGATAAACAAGAATCTTTACTCGAGCAAAGCTGTTTAAGTTCCACAGAACAACTATTCAAAAATTTCTGACACACCTCATCAATAGGGTCCGGCGTACCTATGTCACGACTAAGCATAGCCATGACACGTTGAAAATTAGACAAGGCAAAGTAACGTTCCAAAGCTTTTTGAAAAAAAAGACAATACAACCAGACAAACAAGACACACAAAAGAAAAAAAGCATTGCCATGAAACATAGCTAAACCTAAGCAACTGCCTACAAGTGAAAAACACAAACCTTGCAAACTTAATAGAAAGGAAAACCCTTCAACATAATGTTGCAAACTTTCCTGAGAAAAATTGAAACAATTTTTTAGGCTCTCTTTGCAAAGAAAACCACAGGAAAGACGTCTTTCCCACGATCCGCTTAACTCCAAACAAAAAGATGTACGATATAAATCGGTAAGAATGGAGACCAAAGCCAGACCACACAAAAAAAGAGGAATTTGTGGAAACCCAAAAAAAGAAGCAATAGACCCTAAAATGGTTCCTAGGGCAACCGTTTTAACGGAAAAACAGCACGACTGGCTCAACAAGGGATCAGAGTAGAATCCCCTGCATTCGATCTCATTTCTCGTTCCGTTCAATAAACGAATCAGAGAGACCAATTGCCTAGAAAGAACTTGTGTAGCACAAGTTACTACTCGACAGGGACAACAAATCCATTTATAACAAGATTTGTTTGTTATGTTCTTAGAAAAAATAGTCAAAAGGCTCCTTAACTTTTCGCCCTAAGGATCCAGAGGGACAGCATATAAACCAATTTTCGGGCTCATGAGAAACATAGAAAAGACTAGTCGAATTTCGATGTCAATAGAGCAAATAAAAAGGCCTAGGAATATTTCCAGGCCTTTTTAAAGAAACTTTGATAACATGATTTTAGTATTTAAACTTCAGTAACGGCTAAAATCGGAGAAAAACCAGAATCTCTCCTAAAAAGAGCACCACATCTCGGTACATGCTCAGCGAAGTTGAATTCCCTTGCTTTGATACTCTCTTCTATCTCTATTAAGGCCTTAGCCTTTTTTGCGATGTAAAGGGAGGAAGAGCAAACTTCACCACAAAAATAAAAAGATGATCTCAATGCAAGCTGAATGTTGTTTAAATTATAAGTTAGCTGTGATAATTCCTGAACAGCTGAAGACATATCAGCGGTTAATCTTCGCACAGAAAGGTTCCAGAGGACTTGTTCTGTTTCTGTTGACCCTTTACTCGTTTCATTCCAAGCGAGATACATATTCGTCTTCAACTGAGCATATTGTTCCTCCAATTTTTTAGATCGCGTAAGCAACTCATCTGTTTTTCTCTTACTCCATGCCCAGTAATCCTCCAATATTCTTCTCTCTGTATCGATTTGCTCTAAAAAGGGAACAAGTATGCTCTCACTAGGCAAAAAGCACCCTGTATCTCTCTTAAAAACTGCCATGGCCGTCTCGAAAGCATTCAAAGATTGACAATAAAAAAAGCATATTTTTGTTATAAAAAAAGAAAAAGCCCAGAAAAAAATACCTAAAGCTGTGAAAGCTAAATCGACCTTCCAATGAGCCATTAAAGAACAGTAAAACGCCAAAACAAAGCAAGATAACTGAATAAAAAAGATAGCCTGACTCTGTAACCAAGCTAGCCAAGTGGAACAAGGTGTTATCCTGAAACAGCTTTTTAAAAAAACTGGTATTTGGTCGTTTTGAAACCCTTCAGAAAGGCGATTGGCCCAATTTCGGATCAATGAGGACATAAGAGCAGTGCGAAGAGTCTCAAATAAAAACTCGGCTAAAGAGACAAGCGTCAGAAAAACAACTGCAGGAACGCTCAGAGAGGAAAGGGATAGGTTTAAACAAGAAATAACAAAAAGAAGAAGTAAAGCGCCTAATGAACAATACCTCACCCAAGAAGCATAGGCCCTTTCCGCCAACTCCTGTCCTTCCAGAGGATGATTAGTCTCTCCAAATGTAGAAACGCAAACCTCACCGGAAATTCTCCAAAGAATCTGAAATCTAGTCGGAACAAGAGAAAAAGACCCTAAAAAAGCAGAAATACCCCACCCATCCCACTTTTCAATTAAATGAGCAACACGCAATCCAGCAACTGTAAAAAGGGCTTCAATACGAGAAAGACAAGATAAAGGAAATCGTAAACTGGAGAAACGGACAGAAGAAATCAAGGAGAAACCTCTTATGCACGACTTATAAGAGTCGTAAAACAAAAATATTTTATAATAAAAATTCCTATTTAGTCAATATCAGCCTCAGACATCACCTGAAAGGAATCAAAGAGAAAACTTTCTAAGAAATGATGATAATTTTCTTACAAAAAATTCTCTGCCCAGAATAAATTTTAATCCTCAACATAGCTTAATGTAATAAGCAGATCCTCTTCATTCTCTAAAAAGCAACTTCCTGAACTCCTCTTCACATTTCCTGCGACTTGCTCAAAGACTCTAAGCTCTGGAGCATGTAAATAAAAGAATCTCATTGCAATGCAATGAAATAACCAAACAAATAGCCCTAAAACCTTAAAAGAACCTATTGTCCTAAGATGAGCTGTTAGAAAACACAAAAATGTCAAGCTAAATAAAGAAACCTGCATTAAACCTAAGGCTAGAGTTTGCCTTTGCACAATCCGAAGGTTATCAGATGTTAATTGATACATGGCTAACTGTACTTGGCACTCTTGACTACGTGAACGACAAGACAACCAGTTTCGCCATCGTTTGACCAAAAAGAAAACAGAAACTGTTCGTAAACATGCAGCAGCGAATTCCATCAAAGAAACAAAGACAAAGCAGAGAGCGAAAGGAAGTCGTAGTGTCTTTTTCTGTAAATTAAACAAAGATAAGACCAAGCGAATTAATATAGCTAAACGAGCTGCAAAATTTGGCCAAGGATAGATGATTTTTTTAAAAGGCTTAGTATACCCTATAAGGAACAAGTCCCAAACAAAGAAATAAAATCCCAAAAGAGTTAAAGAAGCCTCCACGCTCAGTATTTGGTAGAAATACAGAAAGATAATGTAAGAAGACGAGGCAACAACCCCAAAACATAATAAATCATCTTGATGCCTAGTTATATCGACGCAAGAAGAAAACAAGTTTCGAAAGTTTCTAGGACGAAAATGGACCTGAACGTTATTTGTGAAACAATTAACTGGAATAGCGTAAAGAAAATAAGAGGCAAACTTTCCCAACGCGAAACAGCCTAATAAGAAAGAGACAGAGAAGCCTAATGTTAGGGTAGATAATTTTAATGCGGAAAGGGCAACCAAAAGAAGTACAATAGTTTTTCCAAAAATAACTTGCCAAAAGGTAATATTCCCCATCTTTTCTGTCTCAAAATCAAGAAAATGTCTTTCTGGAGAAAAGCCAAAAAGCAACAAAACAGAAACTCTTAGTAAAAGATCAAATATTGTCGGATTAATAGAGAATCCACGCAAAAAAGCAGATTGTGCAACACGATCGATCTTTGATAAAAACCACCCATTGGCAGGGGATAAACGTGTCGCAAAAGGCAAGGAAAATCGAACTGGAAAAAATATGGTAAAATAGGACAAGGGAACCTTCCCTAATTTTATCAGGACCCCTCCGCTAAACACCTACTAGACGTAGATTCGGATCAACTTCAAATAAGTATTATATATATGCTATTCCTCGTCAAGTTCGCCTTTTACGATTGGTTTGGGAGAAGCAAGTAGAAATAAAGATACCAACCACTAAACTAAGCAATAGCCCCTTCGTCTTGAGATAAGAAAAAACAGTTGTCTTATAACTTACAGGCAAAGTGACCTTTAGAAAGTCACAAGCATGACACCCCTTTGTCACAGGAGAGGGTTGACAGAAGAGAATAGTCCCGTCGGAGTCAGAAAGACCAGAGACGCCACAATTTGTCACATAAACGATGGGTAAGCCAAACCCTTGTGCGTAAAGCTGCAAAAGTTGAAAAGGATAAGCAAAAAAACAACTGCTGTTTCTACTGACTGCGTAGTTAGACAAAACCAGGAAGAAGTCAGCATCTTCCGCTAAGCATTCCTCGTATGGCCAAGGCAATAGAGCTTCCCAACAGAAAAGAACTCCTGCCCGACAGCATTCAAAAGAAAAAGTCCGATGTGAAGGACCTATATTGTCCTTTAGAAAACAAGGTTTTTCGTATCCTGGAATGAGGTAGCGTTTTTCAAAAGTGTCAAGAAGTCTCCCGTCAGAAAAAAGATATCCCTTGGGCTGACTGAAAGCAGTCTCTCCATCCACGACTCCGATCAAAATAGAATAAGGGCACTGTTTTGTGATCTCCTTTAAAAGTTCCTTTTGGGAGCACAAAAAGAGCCCATTTGTTTGATCTAAACAAATAGGGAGTTCGATGTCGCTATTCCACGTATTCTCAGGGAAAATTAGAAGTGACCTTCCTTGAGATTTCAACAAAGATGTCAACCAATCAACCCATATTTCTTCTACAGAATGAGAACATGTTTCAGGAACAAAATGAGTATTGGCAATAAGTAAATTGATACTCTCTCTTCGTGAAGGAGAGAAGGCACCCCAGCGGGATACAAAAAGACAGAGCAGGGCAAGGATAAAAGAAGGACGTAAGCGTCTCTCTAGTAAAGAGAAAGCACAAGATAAGCTTAACCAAATAGTCCAATGGGACAGAAAAAGAGGCCCTCCTAAACAAGTCAGCTGACGGAATGAAGAACAGGAAGCTATAGATAAGCCTACAAAGGCCAAAGGTACGCCATCAAAAATCCAGAGCCTGATACCTTCCAAAAAAGTCCACCAAGAAGCAACCGTCCAACAACAAAGAGAACTCCTCCTCTTTTTCAAGATAAGAAGAACTTTTAGGAAGCAACCAAACTGCAAAGAATAGAAAAAAGAAGCGCCAAACCAGAGCAGAAGACTAGAAACCCTGCCTATATCACAATGGAGTACTCCTCTTAGCCAAAAAAAATGAATTCCTAGTGACCAGATCCATCCCCAAAAAACAGCTCTCCTACTGGAATAAAGAAGGGCATTCCAGTCAAAGAAGAACAAGGTCCAACCCAATAATGCAAGAAGCCCTATCCAAGAGCAGAAATAGGGGGGAAAGCTCAAAGCAATACAAAAAAAAGAGAGTAGAAAACGCAAAAGCGGGACACTTATTGGTTTTTCCCTTGTCCATCCTCTCATTTGACTATCCCAAACTATTTTGAAAAATGCCTTTTAACAACTGAAACCTCAGTAGAAAGAATAGAAAACCTTCTAGGTTCTCATATCTCTATCAAAGGACTCTATTACAATAGAAGTGGACGTCAGCTGTCTAAGACTGTTAGCCTGTCTCCCTGTGCTTTTTTTAGGTTTCTAGACAATGCCTCGTCCTTTTCGTCATCACCATCTTTTCAGAATTTTGGAAACATTCGATCCTAAAAAAGGAGCTTTAGATAGATTCTTGAGCAGCTATTTTAAAAATAGTCGAGCTATTGGCGCTCAAGATCGAAGAGAAATCGCACAAAAAGTCTATACACTCATACGATTTTGGAGGCTTTTTGATGCAATTTCTCAAAAAAATCTCTCCTGGGAAGAGAGAGCCACTCTCTTAGACACCAGTAACTCCATATCCGTATTACAGGAACAGTTAGATCCTTGTTGTCCTGAACGTTATGGTATTGGTCCAGTTTTTTTTCAAAAGCTGGTAGACAGCTTTGAACAACCTGTTCTTGAGGAACAGTTACACTGCATAAATGAGCAAGCTCCGATTGCTCTTCGCACGAACCTGCTTAAAACCTCGAGAGAAGAGTTGATGGGCCTTCTTCCTAAAAACCTGAAAGCAAGGGCTGCTGACCAGGCACCACATGGAATCATTCTTTCTAGAAGAGAAAACTTGCTGTCCCTCCCCTCTTTTCGATGTGGCCTCTTTGAAATACAAGACGAAGGCAGCCAGCTCGTTTCCGAGCTGATTGCCTGTGCTCCAGGTGAGCGCGTCTTAGATTATTGTGCAGGCGCTGGAGGTAAGACTTTAGCTTTTGCTCCAAACATGCGTAACAGGGGTGAAATCCTTCTTTATGACATTAGGGCTTCTCTACTCGAAAAGGCAAGACAACGCCTAAAACGAGCAGGCATCCACAACATTCGCTTTTGCTATCCCCCTGAAGGACCACCAAAAAAGTACTATAACAAGATGGATTGGGTTGTACTCGATGTACCCTGTTCCGGGTCAGGATCTATCCGACGTCGTCCAGAACTTAGAGAACACCTCGAGACCTGGACATCGCTCTCCTATGTTGAAAAACAAAGAGAAATTTTTAGAAAAGCCTTCTACTTCTCTAAACCAGGAGGCTTTATCATCTACATAACGTGCAGCCTTTTTAAAGAAGAAAATGACCAACAGGTCGATTTTTTCTTAAAGAGACACCCAATTACTTTAGTAAAAGATCCCATCCAGATTAAACTGACCACGTCCGGACCGGACGGGTTCTTCGCTGCCCTCTTTCGAAAGGAGGAGTCTCAGTAGAACTGAAACAACTCGTACGAGGTGTGGTATGCTCTCTTTGATTTTGAGTCTCATCGTTCTGTTGCCCAGAGAGGGATTCTCTTATCAAATGAAAAATTTTGACTTCATGCAGGGGCTGGTCTCTTCTGTATACAAGACCCCGATAACGGCCTACGATATTGCCAAGCGCATTGAAGCTCAATTTCAAGCCCTTCCAGAAGAAGAAAAAAGTAAAATAGGCATTCGAGAGCAGTTTTGTCGAGAAAACTGGGAAAGAGGTGTGATTGATACGATTGATGCACAACTCTTTTGTGAAGAGGCTCGACGGTTCTTCATCGAGCGTTCTTTACGCAAAGTCTCCGAAGAAGCTCTGTCGAATCTACCAGAAGATGAAAAATTACAGAGTTTCTTCGTTGAATACATTCAACACCGTTCCCGCTTAGAATTATCTCCAAAGAAAATACGGCTTGCCTTTCGCAATTACGTTCAAGAATGTCAAGAACAGACTTTATGGAAGTATCGCATTCTCTCTCTTTCACCATCGGCTACAGAAAAAGATATCTCTGATCTGATCATTCGTCTTGCTCAAGAAAAGAGTCCAGAGTCTCTATCCTTAGACAGTCGTTTTGGGGCTTTGTGTTCCCTCTCTACAACCTACGCAGCACAATCTAAGTCTCTCAATGCAGATTACCGAAAAGAACTAGAGAGACTTAATCTTCATTCCTTTTCTGGGCCTATTGCGACAACCCAAGGCACCTTCACTTTCCTGTTTTTAGAGGAAAAATCTGCTCCACCCATCAAAACTTTCCAAGAAATGAGCGGGCAGTTAACGATGTTGCTCTTAAACCAACAAATTCAAAACTGTTTAACTGGAATAATCAGAGAACTGAGAGAGTTTCAGGAAATTAACTGATCGTTACCTGCTTCAAGAACGGATCCGAAGGTGAAATCTTTTATCGCTTGTTTTACTTCCTCTAAACTTCGAGCAGTATAGGAGCGCGGTAAAGTCAGAAGATAGACTTTCTTGGGATGTCCTGTGCAAAGGACTTCTATAGAATGTTCCCCCGAGCATTGTCGTAGGGCTTCACCCAAGCGAATACAATCCGACATCTTCATTTTTTCGGTATCGAGAAGAATGCGAATCACCTGTTTCTGTTTAGAGCGCCCCCCCTGACTTGTTTTCTCTCGATACGACCGCGTAGGTTGCTTCAAGTTCTCTTTTTCACCCTCAATAAACGTCATTAGGTTAGACATTAAATCTTCCTCCGCTACGTTGAAAGGTTGCAACCATAAACAAGTAACCTGCTTTCCCTCAAAAAGGAGAGCTCCAAGGTAAATAGTATTCTCTCGCAATAGATCCGCGTAACGACCATAAACGGATCCCCACAAAGTCACTTCTACCCGTTTCACTCCGTCAGAAATACCTAATACACCAAATCTCTTGCCTGACGACTTACTCGATTTCACTTTGATCGTTTCAAGGATAAAGGCAACCGGAAACAACCCCTTTTCTCCTTTGCGAAAAAGGTCAGAGAGACGCTGTACACCATGTGCATCCCAAGACTCTTTATAAAGAGCAAGGGGGTCCCCAGTTAGGGCAATACCTAAGAGAGCCTTTTCTCTTAACAACATCTCTTCTTGCTCAGCAAGGGTGATCTCTTTTTGAGAAGGAGGGATAGAGAAGTGCCGGTCAAAGAAAGAACAAATACCCCTTTGATCTTCTTCTATTTTCTGAGAAGCACAAGAAAAAAGATCGTTTAAGTGTGCCCTCATTTGTTGTCTAGAATGACCGAAACTATCACATGCTCCTGCATCGACTAAACACTCAATTGTCTTTTTAGAAATTTTTGCTGAAAGTAGTCGACAAACAAATCCAAATAAATCCTGGAAAGGGCCTTGTGAACGACGTTCTTCACAAATAGCCCTAACAATGCCCTCACCTACTCCTCTAATGCCGTTGAGAGCAAAACGAATGCCCTGATTTTGAGCAGCAAATGATTCCGTTGCCTGATTAATATCCGGAGGAAAAATTTTTAGGCCCATATTTTTGGATTCTTGGATCAAATAAGTGATTCGGTCAAGATCGTTACGATCACATGTCATCAAAGAAGCCATCCAATAAGCAGGGTAATGGGCTTTCAGGTAGGCCGTAACGTAGGTAATATAACCGTAGGCCGCAGCATGAGATTTATTAAAACCATACTCCGCAAACTTCGCTAACTTACTGAAAATATCAGAAGCTTGTTCTTGTGACATTCCCAAGGCTGTAGCACCCTTAATAAATTTCTCTCCCTGTACTGTCATCACTTGTCGATCTTTTTTTCCCATAGCTCGTCGCAAAAGGTCACCCTCTGCCAAAGAGTAACCTGCTAATTTCTGGGCAATTTGCATCACTTGCTCTTGATAAACGACAATGCCATAGGTCTCCTTGAGAATAGATTCTAGATCTGGATGATCAAAGTTAATCTTCTCTCTCCCATGTTTCCTTTCAATAAAGGAGGGAATCATTTGCATAGGACCAGGTCGATACAATGCCAAAACAGCAATGATCTCTTCAAAACAGTCGAGCCGTAATTTTTTGGCCAAGTCTTGCATACCAGCAGACTCCATCTGGAATATACCGCATGTTCTTCCTTGGTTGAGAAGCTCAAACGTCTTTTGATCGTCAAGGGGAAGGTGTTCCCAATCTATGAAAACCCCCAACTGTTTTTGAATATTGTGTACAGCATCTTGAATGCAGGAAAGGGTTTTAAGACCCAAAAAATCCATCTTCAGCATACCCAATTTTTCAAGAGGATACATGGATAATTGAGATACAGGCAGTTCAGCCCCTTTAGGACGACAAAGAGGAACTATTTCAACGAGAGGTTCACCAGAAACAATAATCCCAGCTGCATGAATGCCCATGTTACGAATTGAACCCTCTAACTTCCTAGCTATGGAAAAGAGCTCTTCAATCCACGAGTCTTGTTCCATCTTTTCTCGGATAACTTCTGAATTAGCTACAACTTCCTCCAACGTCACTTGAAGATCATCTGGGACATGTCTCATCAGTAAGTTAACTTGAGATAAAGAGATCCCCAACACTCTTGCCACATCTTTAATAGCCATTTTGGCTTTCATATGTCCAAATGTAATGATATGTGCTACACGATCTGCACCGTAACGATTCATCATATATTGAATGACTTCACCGCGACGATGCATGCAAATATCAACATCAATATCTGGATAAGAAGGTCTCTCAGGATTAATAAAACGTTCAAAAAGGAGATGAAACCCAATAGGATCCAAGTTCGTAATGCCTAACAAATAGCAAACAATCGACCCTGCACCAGAACCACGACCCGGACCAACTGGAATACCCTCTTTTTTAGCCCAAGAGACAAAGTCGGCTACAATAAGCAAGTACTCAGTCAAACCTCTTGAAATGATCACATCTAATTCGTATTCCAAACGGGAAAGAATCAAATGGTCAATGTCGTTTTGAACAAACTTTTGTTTAATTCGATTGAGAATATCTGGCGTATAACGAACAGAAATAGCTGCATGTGCACGATCTATGAGATATTGTTGACACGCCTTTTCACGTTCTTCCTGAAGAAGAGATGGATCAAAACCTGGAGGAAAAAAAACAGGATAATGCTTTTTTTCTGTATCGAAAGAAAAATGACATCTATCAGCGATTTCAGCTGTATTGTCTAATGCTCCAGGATAGTCTAGAAAGAGACTTTCCATTTGCTCAGGTGACTTAAAATAGTACTCATTAGAGTGGCAAAGCGAACGATTAGGGTTCTTTCTTGTGCCCCCATCTAAAAAGAGAGTTTCTCCTGATCCAATATTTAAAAGCACGGCATGTGCTTTCCAATCCTCTCGCTCTAAATAGTAACAAGGATTAGAGGCAACAAGAAGAAGCCCATATTCTTTAGACAATTCGTAAAGACGAGCATTGATCCGTTTTTGCTCTTCTATCTTCTTTTCGTATAGAGCCTCAACCCAACCTTCCTCAAAAAGACCATCTGCTTTTTTTTCTTGTGCCCCCATAACAAGATTTTGAATTTGAAGAATAACAGCATCAGGCCCAAAAACACGCAGCCACCATTCTAATTCTTCGATTTGAGCCTCACAAGAAGCCTCTAAAATCATCTTGGCTAATCGACTCCCAGGAGCACCAATCATGGCCAAAAGGCCATCCGCCTTGCCCTCAATTAACTCCCGATCCATACGAGGAACGTAGTAGAAGCCTTCTAAATGACTGAGCGAGACTAAAGAGGAAAGGTTCCGAAAACCTGTAAAGTTTTGTACAAAAAAGCTACAAGCATACGAATGTTGTTCGTCAAAAATTTTCTGCTTCAAGAGCCTAGACTGGGGTGCCAAATAAGCTTCTAATCCAAGGATTGGCTTCAGTCCCGCATCTTTGCAATGTTGGAAAAACTCGAAACTTCCACATAAATTTCCTTGATCTGCAAGAGCAATGGACTTCAACTCGTAAGAAACTGCTTTTTTAACCAGTTGGGAAATGGAAGAGGTCGCCCGCAAGATAGAGTATTGAGATTGAAGGCTCAAGGGGACCCAAGACGTCATATTGATTTCTTTCCACGCAACTCAACACAAAGAACAGGTACCATACAGCCTGTACAAAAAAGAGAACATCCAATGAGTGCCCAAGCAAAAGAACTCCAATCTCCCTTAGACAAAATTAATCCAAAAGGATAGCCGGCAAAAGCAGAGCCAAATTGGGCAAAAAGACTCACAAAACCGTGAGTAGATCCTGGAACTGTTTTGTGGGATACCTCTGCTGCAGTCAGACCAATTAACATTTGAGGACCAAACAAAAGAGCTCCGGAAATAAACAATTGCAAACTATTTAGAAAATAACCAGTAGCACCTCCCCAAAAGAAGAGGCCTAAGCTTAGAAGAAATAAAAACATAAACAAGAGATTAACCGGCATCCTTCTTCCCAAAAAAAAGAAGTCAGACACCCATCCACTCAACACACTACCGACTACACCCCCCAATTCAAACCAAAGAACACAAGAACCTGCACTGAAATAATCATATCCTTTCTGATCAATAAAGAAAAAAGTTAACCAATCGTGCAATCCTGTGCGAATAGAATAAAGAAAAAAATATGCAAATCCTAATAACCAAATGATTGGACGAGCAAATACAAAGCGAAAAAGAGAACGCAAAACTCCGTGCTCTTTTTCGATGCCTTTAGAGCATTCCTCTGGATATAGCTCTTCAAGAGAAGGAAGCCCTGCAGAAGAGGGGCTCTCTCTCAAACGATCCATTAACCAAATAGAAGCTAAACAAGCAATACCACTTGGAAGAAAGAAGATAGACCTCCAGCCCATAGAAGAGCCAATAGCCGTGTAGAGAACTGGAACAAGTACACCTGCAATGTTATGGGATGTGCTCAGTAACCCCCACCAACGCCCTCTTTCCTTAAAAGAAAACCAGTTTGTAAGACAACGAGCACAACTGGGCCATCCGGTTCCTTGAAACCAACCATTCAATCCCCAAAAAGGGATATGCCAGAACAATTTGGAGGAAAAACCAAAAAAGAGATTGCATGCACCCGTTAAAAACAATCCGCATGCCATAAAATAACGAGGATTAGAACGATCGCTGATGATCCCACCAACAAATTTACCGATACCGTAGCAAATAGCCCATACAGTAGAAACGAGCCCAAGATCAGATGCCGAAAATTGCAGATCCTCTCGGATTAAGGGAGCAGCAAAGGCGAAGCAACGTCGTGTAAAAGAAAAGAGAATGTATCCAAAATAAAGTGCACAAAAAACACGCATCCTCCAAGCATGGTAAGACGCACGATTTTCCTCAGACACTATCACCGCATTTGACTCAGATAGAACAGTTTTAGACATCCAATGTATTCCCCTTCTCCTCGAGGACTCAAACAAAATTTACGCATTGAGATTAATGCACACATCCTTTATCTCGCCCGAACGAGGCCCCTGAATTCGTTCTCTTGAACGAGTGAAACGGCGAACCACCTACCCCATTGAACGGAAAAGGGTTTCCGCTATGATCCATCAACAAACAGGGTCGACTCGAAAAAATCCACCCTATATATACAATGCTATAACTCTAGATAACTGGATTGGAATTCTGATAATAGCCCTAATCCCTTGCTTTTGCACCGGGGCATGGTCTGTCGGGATCCACTCTCTCGTTTTTTCGTCTGAAGATCTCTCTCTTCTAACGGAATTTTACAAAGCAACCAAAACCCCTTCTGATTACGTCCAATTCTGCTTCAGGGCCCTTAACCCGCTACATGTTATTGCCTCAGGACTTCTTTGTCTTATTCCAATTACCTTTACAGCTTGTTTTTTCTCTTTTCTCACAGAGTGGACTGGTTCAAAAATGAGGGGGAAGGAACCTTCTCGATGGTGGATTGTAACCGGGTTGATCTTTGCGCTAGCCATGCCACCGACTATTCCCCTATGGATGGTGGCTTTTGGCATAACAATGGGGACACTCTTTGGAAAGGAGGTTTTTGGAGGACACGGGATGAATGTCTTTAACCCAGCGCTCATTGCTCGTTGCTTCTTGGTCCTTTCTTTTCCTGGAAATTTTTGTGGAGATGTATGGATTGCCCCTGACATGCACTCGGTTCAACAGTCTGTTGAAGCTATGACGCAGCAAAGGGGTACAAGACGAGCTGCAGACATGATTTCAGCTTCATCCCCCTTAGGACAATTAGCTATCACAAAAGAAGTTCGACAAATTCACCTAGATGCCTTGGCCCTCCATCTCAGTCCCCATTCCATTGCCCCCTCGAAAGAATTAGAAAAAATCTTCGAAAAATGGACGAGACGGAACCAAAGCAGAAAGCATTTAGGAGCATTGAACAGTAAACAACTTGAAGCCTTTCTGACCTCCTCGAGGGAGAGATATGGACTTGGACTCAAAAAAGAGTTGTTCATTCCTGCTGTGCATATGGCCAAACTCTACCTGGGAGAGCCGCCTTACACGATTTTTGGCCTTCTGATGGGGGTAAGACCAGGTTGCTGTGGAGAAGTAGGGTTAATTGGTCCTCTTTCGAGTGCCCTCATTCTTCTTTGGTATAGAGTCGCCTCTGGCTTCATCATGCTGTCTGTATTCTTAGGAAGCCTTATCACGCTTGTAGGGCTGAAGTGGTTAGCTTCCTTTCAACAAAATCCCTTCGAGCTTTATGCAAAGTATGCCATTCCGGCTCACGTACATCTCATGATGGGAGGACTTGCCTTTGGAACTGTCTTTATGGCTACCGATCCGGTCTCAGCACCTGCTGACAAATACGCAAGAATCCTCTACGGTTTTTTGATAGGGTCCTTAGTGATGTTGGTCCGTCTCAAGAGTAGCGCCTTTAAAGAAGGTGTCATGTTTTCCATTCTGATTGGAAATGTTGTCGCACCCCTCTTGGACCAGCTTGCTTTGGAACTGCACTTCATGGCCAGACGTTTCCGGAGGGGAAGGAGTGCCTGAACATCAGCTAGAAGAGAAAACAGAAAACAGAAGGACCCTTCTGGTTACCGGATTTATTTGTTTGACCTGCTCCCTTGCCCTTTCCCTTATCACATGTGCCTTAAAACCGATTCAAGAACGCTCTATCTTAATTGATAAGAAAAAAGAACTGCTCATTTCGGCCAGATTACTGGATGATAAAGGACGTTACATGCAAGGAAAAAAAAAGGGCCAATACGCGACGGAAAGCGAAGTCCTTGAACTGATCCAAGCAAGAATCCGAGCCATGCTAATTGATAAGCACAATAGTTTGAAAACCTTCCAAGAACTCGGAGAACAGGAACAAGATTACATGGTTCTAGGGCAAAAAAAAGGCTTTCATACCTTGCCTCGAAAACTTGTCTATCTCCTCCTCTCAGAAAACAGCAAAACTGGACAAGTGGAAGCCTTTATTCTCCCTGTGCAAGGAAAAGGACTTTGGGGGCCTATTCGAGGTTACCTCTGTTTAGAAGCAGATGCAGATACAGTACGAGGGGCAACATGGCATGAACACCAAGAAACACCAGGGTTAGGAGATTTCATTTCTGATCCGAAATGGCAAAAACAACTAATTGGAAAAAAAATTTTTCCTGTCCAAGGTGACGAGGAGGCTCCTTTAGGACTCTATGTTGTTCAGGGAGGTGTAGAAAGTAAATGGAACAAATCTCCTAAACGATTTTCTGCCGTGGACGGAAGATCAGGAGCAACTTTAACTGGAATTGGCGTGACACAAGCGTATCAGACTACCCTAGCTGCTTATCGCATGTTTTTGATCAAACAGAGGGATCAATCAAAATGAACACCGAACAGTCGGTATCCAGAAGGGGGAGACTTATTTCCTATCGCCTCAGAAAGTTTTTTTTTGAGGACCATCAGATTTTTGTTGCAAATCTTGGCATCTGTTCCGCTCTCGGGGTGACTAACCAAGTTAGCAACGCCTTGATCATGACAATTGGAGTTTGTTTCATTACCTGCATGTCCACTTGTTTCGTTTCTGTGCTACGTAAGCAAATTCCTGATACAACCCGACTTGTTCTTCAAATGATTATCATTTGCACTTTTTGCATTATCACAGAGCAACTCTTGAAATCTTTTTTATATAAAAAATACAAAACACTAGCGATCTATATCAACCTCATTGCAACCAATTGTATCGTATTGGGTAGATGTGAATCTTATGCTATGTATCACCCCCCTTTGAAAGCAATGCGTGATGGCTTAAGAGCGGGTCTTCAATATGGCTTCACTCTGATCACCGTAGCTTTTTTTCGTGAGTTACTCGGTAATGGTTCCATCCTAGGACTCTCCCTTTTTCCAGAACGATGGTATGCAAACTCCCTTAACCCTAATCTTCTTCAAAACGTAGGGATCTTCCTTTTGCCTAGCGGAGCTTTCTTTGTTCTGGCAGTGATTATGATGTTTTTCAAACGACCAGCAAAGTGAGGCTGTAGTTATGCCAGAACTACCCCTTCGTATGCCTTTATCTCTCCTGTTCTTTCAAGCCGCATTCATCGACAATTACCTATGGGCTAAATTTTTAGGGATGTGCACTTGCTTGTCCTGTTCTGATTCCATTAAGAAAGCAAATGCTCTCGGGCTCTCTGTTATCACGATCATGACGGTCAGTAATTCTCTGAACTGGTTTCTTTATACTTACTTTATCAAGTTAGGTGCCCTGTCCTGGCTACCCTTGGAAGGGAGTAGTACAGTTGATCTGAGCCACATGACTTTTCTGGTTCTTCTCTCTCTGACCTGTGGCAGTGTCCAGGTATTGAGCCTTTTGCTGGATACATTTTTGCAAGAACTAAGTGCTTCCATTGGTGTTTATCTCAAGCTACTAGCTGTCAACTGTGCTATTCTGGCTGCCTGTACCACGAGCTTACAAGAAGGTTATTCTTTTCCTGAGCACCTTGTGTACCAAGTAGGCGCTGGGGTTGGATGGTGGTTGGCTATTCTTCTCTTAGCAGGATTACGCAAGAGAATTCGCATTTCTGCTTTGCCACCCTGCGCAGAGGGAGCACCTATTACCTTTATCATCATGGGGCTCCTTTCTATGGCTTTTGCCGGGTTGGCCGGTTTGGACCTCTCAAGCTAGGCTTGAAAAAATGGAAATTTCACGTGTAAAGGCAACAAAGTAATAACAATCATAGTAACCTGGAAGTAGAGACGATTTGGAGGTCGAATAGCGCTTCTCTACGAAAGTACAAGTGGACATTGACACGACATCTACAGCAGTTGATCAAAACGTCCGGATAATCGCGATTCTTGGCCTCTAGTGAAAACGAGAGCAAGGATTTCCCTCTATGTTACTGATAATGGTCTACTCTTCTTTGTTAATGTTCGGTTTTGTATTTGCACAAACCCTTGTTGGCCCTGAAATGACGTCTATCCGCACGACCATCCACGGGCTAGCCTCTTTCTGCCTTGCTTACATTATGCTTGGAGTAGGAATCGAATTTCAATTGCCCAAAAAAAATACACACAGAGACCACCTGGTAGCCATCTTAGGATCTGTTTGTCCTTGGCTACTCTGTTCCCTTCTGTTTTTCTTCATGTTTCCCTACCCAGAGGCCAACTGGTGGAAAAGCTGTCTATTACTTGGCTGCTTTGCAGCACCCACGTCAGCGGGTATCCTTTTTTCCATGTTAGAAGCAGGAGGGCTATCGAAGACTTGGGTCTTCAAGAAGGCAAAAATTTTGGCAATACTCGATGATCTATACACCTTGATTTTACTCATTCCGATACGGCTCCTTAACTTTGGTTTCTCTCCTTACCTCTTTATTACCATCTCAATCATCCTAGCCCTCTTTGGTTTAGTTTGGAAAAGAAGCAATCATTTTAACCTGCCCCACTCCAACCTATTCAAGGTTGCTTATGCAGTTCTTATTACGGCAGTGTGTCATATTCTCCAAACTCAGGGCGTCGACCTCGATGTTCTTGTTCCTGCTTTCACTCTTGGAGCACTGATCAAAGAGAAAGACGATCGTGTTGAGCAACAAGACTGGATCGACAAACTGATCACGAGCTCTTTCATGTTGCTCGTTGGGGCCTCTATGCCACCTCTTCTTCAGTTCCTCTTGCAAGAGAGACAGATTTGGCAGCTCCTTTTTCAAACAATACTTTTGACACAAGTTGCCAACATAGGCAAAGCCGTTTCTGCGCTCTTTTACTCGGATGAGGCGTCCCCTAAAGAACGTCTTGCACTTGCTGTGTCGATGCTTCCTCGGGGTGAGGTAGGAGCAGGTGTCCTCATTCTTGCTTCCACCAACGGGACACGAGAGGCTCCTGCAACTATTGCTATCCTCTCCCTAGCACTCAATCTCGTTTTGACAGGATTTTTCACTCAAATCGTTTGCAAGCTTTCTAAGAAAGAGAAAAAGGCCTAGTTTCTTGTTCAAGAAATCATATCTTGTAAAGAACACAGAGCAACCTTGTGATGCTTTCTACATTGCAAGAGCTCTCTAGACCGAACCTTGCCTATGTTGTTTCACTTATTCGAAACCTATCGACTCTATCGATCTTTCGGAGAGGCGTATGCTTACTTAGCTCAGGCTTCAGCCTGGTTAAAATTTTGGGACAAGCGACTAAGGAAAAGAATTCCTGATGAAACGGCACAGTTACTAGCACTTTCTTGTGTGCAACTGGCCAATAAAATTTCGAAGGGAGATGTCGAGTGTCTAGCCGAAAGGCAAGACTTACACCAGCAGTTGAAGAAAGCTGAGCGCTCTCATTTTCTTTCCTATCTTCGCTCCTTTCCAGCAAAAACATTCTCTCTTCTTACCACGCTTTTAAGCGTATTTCTTTTCCGGGCCCTCCTTTTTGAGACTTATCGTGTTCCCACAGGATCCATGAGGCCAACCATCAAGGAAAGGGATCATCTTGTTGTCTCCAAGACAGCTTTCGGAATCAACCACCCCTTCAAGCTGACTCAATGGTATCTAGACAGCGACAAATTACGTCGAGGTGACATTGTTTCCTTTTCTTGTGAAGATTTAGATATCCCTGATCCAGACATGTATTTTCTCGGCTTCATCAAGATGAAGAAAAGGTTTGTAAAGCGCCTCATTGCTAAGGGGGGCGATCGTGTCTTTTTCGATGCTGGCCGGGCCTACGTTTTGGACAAGGATGACAAGAACCAGACATTAAACCCGGAAGAATGTTCCCATGAATATTTACCTATGATTCACTGGGGAGGTCGAATCAAGAAACGGTCTAAATCCAATGATGATTTGGAGTTGTGTTACTTTAATCTTCCTTGGTGGGCTTCGGAACACGATCGATCGGCAAGGGGTAAACTAACCTGTATCGGCTCTGGAGAACTTTTCCCTTGGGGAATTGACAGATTCGCCCAAGTCAATCTGCGAAAGACACACCGGTTTGGAAATGCCTTTCCTGTCTGGAAGCTTGAACTTCACCACAGCCCGACACCACAAATCGGTGCCTTCCGTACTAAGGATAGTTTAAGTCCTTTTTTCCTTTTCAAAAGCACGATCGAACTAACAGAGCAACAGTGGCTACGCCTGCGAAAGGCACTTTACACTTCTCGCTTTGTTGTGAAGGACGAGCATGTGCACAAATACGGATCTTTTTCAGAAGAGACTTCACCCTTTCAGGGGGCCCCAGACGGCACTTTCGATTTCTTTGAAGGGATAGGATACCAAATGGGGTGGACAGGAAACCTCTCTCGATTGCCGGAAAACCATATTTTGTACCATTCAGAAGAACTTTTTTTACATATGTTCAGAAGAGGCATTCACTGGGAAAGAGATCAGTTAGCCCCCCTACGTTTTGCCTACTTCCGTTATGGAGACCTATACGTTATGGGAAAACCGATTCTCTTTAAAAGCGATCCCAATCTGGTTGCCTTTTTGGAGAATGAGAAAAAGAAACAAACAGAATGGCAAAGCTATTCCCCTTTTTTACCGCAACGTTCCCCTCTTCTTCGATCTGGCGAGCTAGATCGAGAGTTTATGAAAACATACGGATTAGAGGTCCCCGAAGGGCATCTGCTCCTTTTAGGAGATAACCATGTCGGGAGTAGCGATAGTAGAGATTTCGGGTTTGTCCCTGAAAAAAATATTCAAGGTCGCGCCCTTTTCTTCTTTTGGCCTCTTTCTTCTCTCTTAGGGCAGAAACTCACCTTATCCCAATTCTTACCTAATCTATACGGCATCGGTCTTTGGAGCGTTGTTCTCTTTTTCTACTGTTTACGTTTCTTGTCTATTGTCCGAGCTGGAAAACGAGCCTTAGCGGGCAAACAGTGGGTCGATATTTTAAAGGAACTGAATCACTCTTAGCCAATTTGAAAAGAGAAGGCCCATTCTTCCTCTAAAGCCGAAATAGCATTTGAAAGGTCTTCTCTCCCCACCCAAACGACCTCTTGAACAAAACAAGTCGTTTGGATAAGGGGCTGATTTTTTTCTAAAACCAAACGAGAGTAGGGCTCGGCCGAAAGATATAATTTAATAGGTTCTCCTTGAACGAGCCCCCTACCTTTTCTAGCCATATTCAGTTTGCTGATACACTCCCTTACAACCCCTTCCTCCAGCAGGTCTTCATTAAGAGTTGTTTCAAATGAAAGGGAAAAGCCATGACCTGACTGAACTTTTTGCTCTTCAAGGGGTTTTTGCTCGATCAACAGTTCATGCAGGGAAATAGAGATCGTTTCTCCATCAAGAACAAGAGTATGCTCCTTCTTTTCAAGAAGAGAAGTTGTTTCTTCTTGAGACAGGTTTTCCAAAAGAGACTTAAGACGTTGTACTTTTGCCCCGAAACGCCGTCCTAAAACCCTAAAATTAGGTCTGACCGTGTATGTTGTTAAACAACCAGGTTTTGTCAGAACAACTTGCTTGACATTAAGCTCAGACTTGATCAGTTCAGAATGTGCCAAAAGGAATTCTGCATGCATTTCTGTGGTTAGATACACCTTAGCAAGCGGCTGCCTCACCCTAATCTTTATCTTTTTTCTTAAACTGTGTCCTACCTGCACGATTTCTCGTAAAAGACCCATCTGGTCTTCTAGTACGCTATCTGATTCCAGACCTGAAGGAAAAGCTGTTAAATGAACAGATATGGCTTCACGATCATGTACACTCACGTAAATCTCTTCAGCCAAAAACGGTGTCACAGGGGCAATGAGCCGGGCCATTTGAGATAGAAAAAATCGCAAAACACCCACAGAGGCACGATGTAATGGCATCTTAAAGCGCAACCGTGACAGGCGGATATACCAATTGTTTAAATCATCGACTAAGAGCGCAAGAGAGGCTGTTGCTGAGAAAAGATCGTAAGTCTCAAACCCCTTGCGAACAGCAAGAAGAACAGTAGAAAGGCGGGACAAAAGCCATTGGTCGAGAATATGATCGGGTTGGTCTCCTTGCTGGAAAGGAATGGCCTCTTCCTGATAATGCTGAAGAAAAAACTGGACTGCATGGCGTAAGGGGAAAAGAATTCGACGTGCAACAGCAACAACACCCTCTTCCGAGAAGCAGATGCTCTCTGCTTTAACTGCGACACTTCTAAGGAGATAAAGCCGCAAAGCATCTGCTCCGTGTTGCAGGAGAAGCTCCTCCGGATCAGGATAATTTCTTAAGCGCTTGGACATCTTAGTGCCATCTTCTGCCAAAATAATCCCATTTACAATTACATGACGAAAAGCAGGCTTTCCAGCGAGTAAAACGCTAAGCACGTGTAGGGTGTAAAACCATCCTCTTGTTTGATCAACTCCTTCAGCAATAAAATCAGCCGGAAGAATATCTTCAAGTTTAGATCCATCAAAAGGGTAATGGTTCTGAGCAAACGGTACAGAACCAGACTCAAACCAGCAGTCAAAAACAGCATCGACTCTCTTAAAAGTTTTCCCTTGATATGTGAAGGAAACCTGATCGAGTTGATCACGATGTAAACCTTTTAGAGGTTGTCCTGAATAGTTTTCCAGCTCTTGACAGCTTCCCATAATGAGGAGCTCTCCTCCTTCCGAACGCCATACAGGCAAAGGATTACCCCATACCCTCTTTCGACTAATAGACCAGTCACGTGCCTGGGCGAGCCATTTACCAAAACGACCCTCTTGGATATGGGCAGGAGACCAATGAATTTCTTGATTCTTCTGCAAAAGTTGGTCTCGAAATGGCTCAACAGAAAGAAACCAGCTTTCAGATAGACGATAAATCAAAGGAGTATCAGAGCGCCAACAGTATGGGTAACGATGAACGATAGGAAATTCTTTTAAGAGGAGGTCATTTTGTTGCAAATATGTTCGAATCTCAGATGTCACATCAAGCACATGTTGACCAGAAAGAAAAGGAACTTCATCCGTGAAACAACCTGTCTCTGACACAGGACAAACAGGTTTAATCCCATTCCTTTGACATGCCAAAAAGTCATCTTCACCAAAACCAGGAGCAGCATGAACGATACCCGTTCCCTCTTCATCAGAGACACAAGAAGCAAGAATGACTTTGAAAGCTTCTGGCCTTTTCTTTTTGAAACAATCAAAAGGAGGTAAATAGCTCCATCCCTCTAACTCTGAACCCTTAAAGGTCTCTACTATTCGAAAGGCAGAGAAAAAATCAGAGACTCGCGTGTCACACAAACAAAAATGTTTCCTACTTTGCTCGTCCCAGAGAATGACGTAGGTCCGTTCAGGGTGAACTAGAAGGGCAAGATTTGAAGGAAGAGTCCATGGGGTTGTTGTCCAAGCCAAAAAAAACGTGTTCTCACGGGCAAGACAAGGAAACTGTACAACCAAGGTATGCGATGTAATCTCCTTGTAGTTTTCACCTGCCTCAAAATTAGAAAGAGCCGTACCCAGCTTCCAGCTAAAAGGAAGCACTTTGTAGCCTTCGTAGATCAGACCCTTTTCATAGAGTCGTTTGAAAACCCACCAGACAGACTCCATGAAAGGACGATCCATAGTTAGCCAACTGGACTCCCAGTTCACCCATCTGGCCAGAAGATGCATGATCTTCTTCCAAGGCGCATCACAACTCACGACAACCTTTCGACATGCACGAATAAATTCAGTGGAAGACAGATCTCGAGAGGAAAGCCCTAACTGTCTTTCAACCTCATATTCTACGGGCAACCCGTGAGCATCCCAGCCAAACGGTTGAAGAACGGAATAGCCATTCATGGCGTAATAGCGAAGAACAGCATCTTTGATTGTACCAGCCAAAAGATGACCGTAGTGTGGTGTGCCCGTAGCAAAAGGTGGTCCATCATAAAAACGAAAGACAGGACGTCCCTCTTTCTTAGAAAACAAACGATTGGAAATATCATGCCGTTGCCACCAAGAGGAAAGAGTCATTTCGATTTCTTTGACGGTGCGATGCGGTCCTAGATCACTAGGTGACAAATAGTCTGGAGTCATGGTCTAAATGGGACAAGGTATGCCAATAAGGGAGCAAACCTTACAGGAGCGCTCGTACTTATTGCAACCTTACTCAGAATGAAATACCCTAATGTCTTATCCAAGGGGGTGTAAAGGTTTCGACTGAATAGGAAAAGTGGATTGGCATGCAGAGGACGCCAGTTGGCCTCTTTAATCATCTGGTAAAAAGAATAAATGCCAACAGACTATCGTTGCGCAGCTCTTCACGTCGTCGACGTCAGAGAGATGATTCTTCCTCCAGTGAGGAAGGGTTGTTCCTTATGGCTGCTTAAGGCTGCTTGAAGAGATGATGTTCTTGAGAGCTAACCCCTCTTGAGGACCCGGAGGTCTCCTTTGAACCAGGGAAGGAGCTCACTTCCGTCTTCTACTTGGTGTGAAGGTTTTCCCTTATGACGCGACTCGGGGAATACCTTCGAGAACTTACTGAAAGCGTTCCCGGCAGCTATGTCTTTGTCCATTTTACTGGCTGTTGTGGTTTCAAAATGGAATAAGCATGTAGTCAATTCCCCGGAACTAGATCAGGACGAGAGTTCGATTCTCTCCACCTCCAAACAAGCTTCTCAGTTTAGGATAGCGTAGCCCTACTTATGGTTGTTCGACGAGTAAAAGGAACTTTTGATCTTCTTCCCGAGTCTCTCTCCACTGATAAAGGGTTTGCCGCTTCATATTGGAGGCACCTCGAAGATCTCATCCATTCCCTTGCCTGTCATTGGGGATACGAGGAGGTGCGCACTCCGATTTTAGAAGCTATAGAGCTTTTTCAAAAGACATCGGGTGAATCTTCTGATGTTTGTATGAAACAGATGTACTCTTTTGCTGACAAAGGTGGACGGGAGATCGTGCTAAGACCCGAAGGAACACCTCCTGTCCTCAGAGCACTTGGAGAAGGGTCATGTTTCTCCCACGGAAGTGCTTTTCGAAAGCGACACGATGTCTATTACCTTGGCCCCATGTTTCGATATGAGAGACCTCAATCTGGACGCTACCGTCAGTTCACTCAGTTTGGCGTTGAGACAATTGGTCCAGATCAGTCGCAAGTCGATTCCGAATTAGTTGCTATGGGAGCTGCTTTTCTAGAAGAACTAAAGATCTCATATTGTGTGGTCATCAATTCTCTGGGAACACCAGAAGAAATTTGTGCCTATCGGAAAGCTCTTATTCACTACTTGATGCCATTTGAAGAGTCTTTGTCTGAGGATAGTCGTCGTCGACTTGCCTCTAACCCTCTCCGCATTTTGGATTCTAAGGATAAGAAGGATCAGGAACTGATTGAAGGGGCGCCCTTTATCACGGAGTCCTTAGGAAAAAGCAGTTTAGATCGCTTTGAGAAAGTACAAGCAGCTCTCCGTTCTATGGATATTCCTTTTCGAGTAGAGCCCAAATTGGTTCGAGGATTGGATTATTACAACAACATTGCCTTTGAGTACGTCGTTTGCGAAGAAGAAGAACAGCCTAGCCTTGGAGGTGGAGGACGTTATAATCATTTAGTCAGTTCAATGGGATATCCAGACTTACCAGGCGTCGGATTCGCCTTTGGATTAGAACGAGTCATGCAAGCGGCTTTGAAGAAGGGATTCGGAACTCCGACGACGTCTTGTGATGTTCTCTTCATCTCTTTATTGGAAGAGACAGAACCTATTTGCTTTCAGCTGGCCTCACAATTGAGGAAAAGAGGGATCCGACTCAAGACAAGGTTTTCAGAGAAAAGTTTAGGCCACGCTCTTAAAGAGTGTGATGTTGTAGGAGCTTCGTGGATCTTAATTTACGGTAAACAAGAGCAGGAAAAAGGCGTCCTACAGCTAAAAAATGCCAAAAATCGATTCTCTCAAACTGTCCCAATTGATGTAGAAGCTATCTTTGATTCTCTTCAATGAAAGTTGTTCTTTATCGTCCAGAAATTCCTCAAAACACAGGCAACATCGCCCGCACTTGTGCTGCAACGGGTTGTAGCCTTCTCTTGATTCCCCCACTGGGCTTTTTTCTCGATGCAAAAACAGTTCGGCGTTCTTCGGTTCAATACATGCCGACAAAAGACATTCAGATCTGGGACAAGGGAGAAGAGGCCTGGCTCGAACAGATGGGAGCTTCGTGCTGGATGTTTTCAACAAAGGGCCAACTTCGTTACGATCAGGTACGCTATGAAGAAGACCCAATCCTGCTTTTTGGTCGCGAAAGTTCAGGCCTTCCTAAACAGTGGCTCGAACGCCATCCCGAGAGGTCTGTTCGCATCCCTGTGAAAAACGAATGTCACTCCCTTAACTTGTCCAATGCAGTCTCCATCGCTCTGTACGAAGTCCTTCGTCAGAAGGAATTCGCTATTTGAATATTAATCCCCTAGCCTTGCAATTGCTTAATGGCTTGGATTAAATCCTCTTTCTTCTGAACACCGGAAACAGAACGCACCTGTTTACCTTCGGAAAAGAACAGGATTGTTGGAATCGATGAAATTCTGTGTTTTTCTGCTGCATTGGGCGCATTATCTGTATCGATCTTCAAAAAAAGAAGAGAGCTTCCTGCAAGCTCCGTTGCAACTTCCTCAAAAACGGGCCCAAAGGCCTTGCAAGGACCGCACCAAGATGCAGAAAAATAAGCAACCACAAGCGTGGCTTTTTTGAGATGTTCCTCAAAATTACTATCGGTTACTTCTGTATAACCAGACACGTCTCACCTCATCGTATAACGACTGCGGGTAAAGTGACTCGAACACTTACCAGTTAAAACTGACTAAAACCTGAATCTAGCGCGTCTGCCAATTCCGCCATACCCGCTTAGTACCATACCCCATCTTGGACTGTCTTATCTCTCGATTACAAAAGGTAACCGACCTGAAGAGATTGCCAACAAGCAGGATCCCATTCGCACGATTCAACTCCTCCAGAAAAAGAGACAAGCTTCCCCTCTTCATCCCAGGAGTAAGAAAAAGAAAAGCCAAACCCAGGACGTGCATGAGGATCGTAACAAAGGAAGAGCTCCGCATGCAACCATCCCCTCACGGCATACCGTTTTTTCCCCTCTTCTGAGAATGAAAAGCGAATAGCACCAAAACGAGAAGGAACACTACTGGATTCCTTGGGATAAACCTGCCTTGCATTCAAAACTCGGAGCACAGCGTCTTGAGGTTCGAAAGAAAAGATAAAGCAGGAGGATGATAACTCATGCGACTCTTTATCGTCTTGAAAGTCAAGAAAAAGAGAGAGACCACCAAAGAGGGAGAAATCATTTTCACTGATCAATTCAAATGCTAAACCGGACTCGTTCCAACCCAAGCGAAAATCTTCATCCCCTAATCCAAGGAAACTATGCATCTTGGGTAAAGTATACGCACGGGAAAGAAAAACCGGATCTTGCAGTCTTTCCGATAGGTCACGACAACGAAAAACCTTAGCTGAAAGAGAGAAGAGACGATGCAAAAGAAGCCCGCGAGAAGAATCTTTCATGCCCTTTACGAAGTTTCCTCTTTCTTAGCCTCTATTAAAGGCCCTCTTTCAGCTAACTCTTGTTCAAACCAATCCCTTAATAGAGACGAGGAGAGGTGAGAAACAATAATTGCTCGGAGATCTACAACAGAGTTTTGAATCTTTTCTGACTCTAATAATCCTCCAGGAAGCACTTCAACTAGTTCATCAAACAATAGCCAACCAGCAATCGAGGCTACCGGTTCACTCCACTTGGACCCCTCTTCGAAAAAGGTAGGAAGCTCGTAATAAACTTTTTCTTGAGACCGTAAGATGTCCTTCTCCAAAGTGATCAAGAGCCACTGTTTATCAAAATCAGAGATCTTGTCCTTGTCCTCTCGGTTAAAAACTAAATGGCGATCACCGGACTGCAGCAGAGCTCTCACTTCGCGCAAGTAATTGAAATGGCGACGATGTTTCTTATAGATATCCTCCGAGGGGACATCTTTAAAAACCCTTTTCCAATAACTGGCTTCTGCTTTTTCCATCGACTTGATACGACGCTTCTTCATGTAAGCAGTCAACTCACGTTTCTTGATCGTTTCGAGGGCTCCTCCGGTACGGGCCTGAGAAAAGGTTAAAATGTAGTCTTCTCCTCTTTCCTCTGGATCAATCCGAACAAAATTTTTCCCATCCGGTGAAAAAGACTTCAACTTCTGTCGAGCTTCTTGGTCACCCGCTAAAGCCTGCTCTACAAGAGCAAAAAATTCTTCCTTCTTCTCACCAAGAAAATTAAAGGGAGACTCTGGATGACAAAGACCTAATTCGAGATTGTGCAAAGAATCTTCTGAACATTCTTCTAAGAAGCGCTCTACCATAGATGGATCTTCTTTGATCATTTCAGCCAAACAAGCGAGATCCAAACCGACACGCTCGCGATCATCCAAAGAGAACAACCGGTCCAACCGAGGACCATACATCTTGTGTAGTTGCGGAGCTTGCTCTAAGACAAAATCCCAATGCTCATCCGAAATTTGCCATGTCCAAAGTTCCTTTAACGGAGAGACCTGCGTCAAAGCATCCTGGCGAAGAATCCTGTAACGTGCCTTACAATGGAATCCAATAAGTTCGGGATAATCTTTTTTGACCTCCTCCACGCTCAAAAAGCGTTTAGGCAAAGAATCATGTTCAAACCAATCCGGATCAATCTTACTGCAATACAAATGGAACAAAAATTGTTGTTCTGGAACTCTCAAGAAAATGCCGGGCTCTATTGCGTATCGCACAACTCGGTGTCCTTCAGTGGCAAACTGTCCCACTTGTTGAAACAGCGTGCTGTCCAAAACAATAGGTGATGTGTGTCGGGCAATCAGTTTTCTAAACAACATCACCTCACTCCATAACTCTATGAGGCGAGCATGCGATAATCCAGAAAAAGTTGAGAAAGACTGAAAGATACTTTTGGCTTCTACTTTTTGTTCCTCATTTGTAAATCGGTTCGCCATTAAAGTGGCTCGAGCCCAAAGGTCTGCCTTCGATTCTTCCAGAGTCACCACAATGCCCTCTCGACGAGCGGCCTCTGCCCCTCTCAAAATGCATCGGGCAACAAGATCGACAAAATGGTCCCCGAACCACTCTCCCGAAGTGACATAACCAAAAAAATGTAAATTATTCTCGTCGAGATGCTTCTGAAGAACTTCAGCATCTGTTTCGTATTTCATCTTTTCACTTAGGAAACAGCGAAAGTCTTCATCCGTAAAGAAGGATTGAGCAACATAAAGGTCTGCTTTGCGCTTGAAAAACTGATCTGGGGAAACCTGCTCGCTTTCACTAACTAGACAGATATTCCTGAACTCTTCCCAACGCTCACTTAAATTAGGGGCAGAATGCCTCCAGATTCCCTCCAGCGAAATTTCATCTAGAACTGGACTCCGGTACGGCCTCCATTTCTTCTCTTTTTCAATATTGCTGACCATTTGATCGTAAATAATAGAACGATCTGACTCAAAAAGAACATCCGCAAGGCCAGAGCGAAAAAAATCTTTTGCAATGACGCGATCATTCAAAGCGTATCCAAAAGTTCCCTCAAGCGAAATCACCCTCTTGAATGCTTTAAAAAAACCTGGGAAATAGGTCTTCTGTCCAACCTGCACTTCACTCGTTTCCCCATGGCTGGAAAAGACAGAGGAAGATCCAGAAAAAAAGAAGCCCAAAACCAAAACGACTAATACAAAACCTAGAACAATCTTCTCTAAGCTTTTACCGAAGCGGAACGTTTGCATACTTACAACCTAAACAATCAGCGAGGCGATGGTAACAAAGGGCCTAGCTTTCCCTCAATGCGCACCCGAAGTCAAAAAAGAGAAGGAAGTTGAATGAACGGATTTCTATCTGAAGTAAGAAAATCATTCAAAAAGTATCCCAGTCCTTTGGGGCGATGCCCATGTGGATCTTTTTCATTCAAAACGTAACGACTTCTCTCCTTACCAAAAACGACTAAGTACCACAACGCACTATCACCCTTTTCTCCATAAGGAAACCGAATCCGACACGTCTCAGAAAAACAGAGAACGGTGCCAACTCGTACAGGAAAAAAATGTGATGACGCTTTAGGAACTTCTACAGGAATTTCCTCTGGCCCATTAGATTCTAAACAAAGAGCAAGTCCTCCGAGAATGTCCGAAAAAGCACTGTAACCTGATAGGGTAAATGAACCTTCATGTAAAGAACGAAAAAAAGAGTTCCCTGAAGTTTCGTCGGTCAGGGAAGTGAAGGGAATGAGCTGGTCGTACAGCAAACGCACTCCACCGTGAGACCACCAAAGACTAGCCACCAGTTGTGCAAGAGGCCCTTTGCGAATAACGTGGTGAAGAGTCTGAGATTCCCTCCAAAGATCACGGCCACCAAATAGGAGCTGCAAAGAAGAAAGGTTCGGCGTAGAATGAGAGAGTCGAAGTCGGACAAGCTCACAGAGAGAACGAGAGATGGAGCGGCAATCTTCCCCCTTAACAGGGAGCTCCACGTCTAAATATCCGTTCCGAAAAAAGAACCCGAGTTGATTAGGATCCAAAGTAATGCGCACTTCCGTACCCCCAAGTCAGGTATCATGCCAGAATGCAACGGCTTAAACAAGCTGACTGATAGAAGAGTGAGTCAAACATGTTAGAGGAGCAGGTCCATTCTTGGGAGCAGAAGGCAGAGGAGATTCAGCTGCAAATTGGATATAAGTTCCACAACTCAATCGTTTTAAAAAGTGCTTTCACACACTGCTCTTATGCAAACGAAATATTGTCTGATTGCCCAACGAACGAGCGTCTAGAGTTCCTAGGAGATGCTGTTCTTAGCCTCGTCACCGCACAGTACTTGTTTACATACTATCCTGACTTGGAAGAAGGGGCTCTCACAAAGATCCGATCTAGAGTCGTCGACTCTAAATCGTGTTACCACTACACGCAACACCTCGACATAGGACGTCATATGTTCTTGGGGAAAGGAGAACAGCTCGAGACGCAGAGGGGACATGCGAATATCTTAGCTGACCTATTCGAGGCTTTGGTTGGTGCTATTTACCTGGATGGCGGTCTTGAAGAAGCCCAGCGCTTCCTGCTTCGATTCCTTCAGCCAGCTATTGAACAAGCCCTTGAAAGGCCTTGCGATAATTGGAAAGCTCAATTGCAAGAATTTTGCCAAAAGATCAAAAGAAAAAAACCTTCTTACGAAATTCTTGCCACGTCAGGTCCTGATCACGATAGAAACTACATATGTGGCGTTTTGATCGAAGGTCATCTAACTGGAAAAGGAGAAGGAAAATCTAAAAAGCAAGCTCAACAAAAAGCAGCAAGAGAAGCGATCATGTTTCTCCTAACAGAGGAACAGAGATGTGACCAAACAGAAAACGAACTGGACGTGTAGCGCATGTCATCACAATGCCATTCGCTGGAGTGGTTCCTGTCCATCCTGTGGATCTTGGAACACGCTCCAAGAAAGGGAAATCCCTCAAAAAAGGGGCAATTTGCCAACACAACTCGTCAGATTATCTGAGGCGCAAACAGAGGAACCAAAGCGCTTGTCCACAGAGATCCAAGAAGTCGACCGTGTCCTCGGGGGGGGATTAGTACCGGGAAGTCTTATTTTGTTGGGAGGGGACCCTGGAATCGGCAAATCGACTCTGCTTCTCCAAATTTGTTCCGGACTCACTAAAAAGAAAAATGAACCCGTTTTGTATGTTTCTGGAGAAGAGTCCATTCAACAACTTTCTTTGCGGGCCAATCGTCTAGGGCTTCTTTCTCAGCAAGTTTTTTGTCTTAGCCATTGCCATGTCTCCTCTATCCTGGAAACAGTTCAGAGATTACGGCCTTCTTTTCTAGTCATCGATTCCATCCAGACAACTTATGAGCCATCACTTCCCTCTGCCCCAGGATCACCTCAGCAATTGAAGGAAATCTGCTCTCAATTTCTTACTTTAGCCAAGATATCTCACCTTATCATTTGCCTTATTGGGCACGTGACCAAAGAAGGAGGGCTTGCCGGTCCACGGCTCTTAGAACACATGGTTGACACAGTTCTCTCTTTCGAAGGAGATCGAGACCTTCGCTTTCGCTTTCTTCGTACGACAAAAAATCGCTTTGGCTCAACGGACGAAGTCGGTGTCTTCATGATGGAGAAAATTGGTCTTGTCGAGATGAATCAACCTTCGCTTCTCTTCCTTTCGAATTTGAAAGGTATGGCAGGAAGCTCTATAACTTGTTTTCTGGATGGAGTTAGACCGTTTCTGGTTGAAGTTCAAGCCCTTATTTGCAAAAGTTATGGAGCTAACCCTGTTCGAAGGTCCTCTGGATTAGATCCTAATCGTATTGCTGTTCTTCTAGCAGTAGCTGAAAGGCGTTTAAATATTCGCCTCTATCAATTTGATATTTTCTTTTCGGTCACAGGAGGAATCAAGCTTCAGGAGCCTGCCTCTGATTTGAGCATCCTTATGAGCCTTTTCTCTTCCATGAACAATAAATCCTTGCCAGAAAAGACGCTTATGATCGGAGAGGTCGGCTTAGGTGGGGAAATTCGTCCCGTTCCTCATCTGACGCAAAGGATAAAAGAGGGGATATTGATGGGTTTCAAACGATTCTTGATACCAGACCAAAAGATCCAAGAAATAAAGTCAAAGGACGGAATTGCAACAGAAATCCTTGTCGTCAAAGATATCAGTTCCGCCTTTCAATGGGCGAAACACGGTTCCTTGCAAGAAGGAGTATAAAATGAAACTGCCCTTTGCTCTGCCAAAGTTGGAATATGATTACAATGAACTAGAGCCGTGGATCTCTGAAGAGATCATGGAACTACACCATAAGAAGCACCATACAACCTACTTGGATAACCTTCTTCGGGAAGTCAAAAAGCTGAAAGAGTCTCCAGAAAACCTTATAGAGTGGGTCCACAGTAGTCCTGCACTGGCTTTCAACGGAGGGGGGCATCTCAATCATACCCTGTTTTGGGCCTCCCTTCTTCCTTCTCATCGAGGAGGAGGTCTCCTCCGAAGGGGGCCTTTGCAAGAAGCCATCTTTGACACATTTGGTTCTTTAGAACAGCTCATAGATAAGATGAAAGTGCAAGCGGCCAACTTGCAAGGATCTGGTTGGTGTTGGCTTGGCCAAAATGAAAATGGTTTTTTTATAACGACAACACCGAATCAAACAGCCCTTTCTCTGCATCAAGGCATCCCTCTGTTAGGGATCGATCTTTGGGAACATGCCTACTATTTGCAGTACAAAAATATGAAAATGAAATACTTCGAGGCGATTTGGAACGTCATCAATTGGGAAGAGATTGAGAAGAGATTTTTAACACAGAAAGGCGTTTCATGAGAGTGGGTTACATAAGTGAAACAAACCGTTCACCACTGATTCAAGATCATATCTGGATGGTTCAATCTTCCAAAAATATTTGGCTAGACCCTGGAGAAACACAATTGGTACATACGGGATTTTTTTTTGACTTACCTGAGACGTGCAGTATCCTTGTATTCTCATATCCAGAAGTTGTTCTGCAAAAAGGACTTGTTATTGCAAACGCCCCAGGTACAATTGATTCTGATTACCGAGGGGAACTTTGTGGGATTATGACTAACCTATCTGGCAAGAAGATACAGCTTCTTGCTGGAGAGGTCTTTGCCCTAGGGCTTCGAGAGGAGGTTCACCAAATGCACTCACCCGTGGAAATAGAAGAGAATATCATCCAGTTCAAACTCAGTCGTTCCGCTCACCGTCCTTCCTATCAGACAGATGGTGCAGCCGGCTTTGACCTACACGCCGCAACAGAGGAAAATATTACGATCCGACCAGGAGATATGAAGATCATTGACACAGGCCTTCAAGTCTCCCTTTCCGAAGGGTTCCATATGCAAGTACGCTCGAGGAGTGGACTAGCACTTAAATCCGGAATCGTTGTTCTTGGCTCTCCCCTTATTCTGATTGGGAAACAACAAACACTGAAAATCCCACTCTATAACTTGGGCAAGGAACCTTTTCTCGTTACACCAGGAATGCGCATTGCACAAGCAGTCTGTTTGGAAACACAAATTTTAAACTGCTCGGCGACGGACAAACTAAGCCTAACGAAAAGAGGGTTGGGTGGCTTCGGAAGTACTGGAGCTTAAACACCTAAAATTTCTTCCTTTTCCAATTGAGTTGCTGCCACATGAGGCACCAAAGCCTTCTCTTCTAGGTTCTCTTTTGATTCTATCGTGTCATTTCCAATAGAAACTTGGGCCTCTATTTCTCGCAAACGGATATCGTCTTCGCCTTGAGAATAAAAAACTTCGAGGTGTCGACAACCAGGAGCTTCTACACGTGACAAAATGAATTCTGAAAGAGGGTCCTGAATGTGCACTTGTATTGTTCTTCGTAATGGCCTCGCACCTAATTCAGGTTCAAAGCCTCTTCTAGCAAGGAATTCACGCGCTTCGTCGGTGAGAGTAAGTTTTACTCCACGAACACCCACTCTTTGACACAACTTGCCCATTTCAAGATCTACGATCTTCAATAAGCTTTCATGTGAAAAAGGCCGGAATATAAGAGTTTCATCAATACGATTGAGAAATTCAGTTTTGAACTTTTTACGGAGGGCCGTCTTAATTTTATCCTGCATGATGTCATAGTCTAGATCATTCTCACTAGAAACAAAACCAACAGAACCAGATTTCTTGATCAAATCCGCACCCACGTTTGAAGTCATCACAATGATTGTATTTCGGAAATCGACCTGTCGACCAAATGAATCAGTTAAACGACCCTCCTCCAAGATTTGCAAAAGCAAATCCATCACGTCCCCATGAGCTTTTTCAATTTCGTCAAATAAGACAACGGAATAAGGTTTCTGACGTACTCTTTCTGTTAACTGACCACCCTCTTCATGACCTACATAACCAGGTGGAGAACCTGTCATGCGACTAACAGCGAACTTCTCCATATACTCAGACATGTCTACCTGAATTAAAGAGTCTTCTCCTCCGAAGAAGTTTGTTGCCACCTTCTTAGCAAGAAGGGTCTTCCCTAAACCTGTAGGACCAAGAAAAAGAAAGGACCCAATAGGCCTTTTAGGATCTTTTATATCTGCATAACTTCTTTTTACAGCACGACACACAGACTCTACGATTTCGTCCTGTCCAACAAGTTCGGCCGTAATAGACTCCTTCATCCTCGAAATAGTCATCCACGCTTCTTCACGTAATCGATAGAGTGGTACACCAGTCGATTTGGAAACAGCACAAGCGATGGAATCCGCATCAACAGAAACGCCTGCTTTCTTTTCTTCTGTAGGCCATCCACCTTGCGCCTTTTTGACTTGCTCTTTCAGCTGTTTTTCAGAATCCCTCAAAGCCGCTGCTTTTTCATATTCTTGGTTTTGAATAGCCAATTCTTTTTGTGTTTGAATGACTTTGAGTTCTTTCTCATATTCGTAATCTGAAAAAGCTGGACGCTCGTTTGCTGCTGCAATGCGTTGCATAGCACCTGCCTCATCCAAAAGATCAATGGCCTTATCAGGAAGATATCTACCAGAGATATACCTTTCAGATAGTTCAACTGCAGCACGAACGGCATCAGAAGTGTACTCGCACTGATGATACTGTTCGTATTTGCCCTTTAATCCAGAGATAATCTCGACAGTTTCTTCCACTCCAGGAGGCAAAACGATCATTTTCTGAAAACGCCTTTCCAGAGCCGCATCTTTTTCGATATGTTTTCGATACTCATCCGTTGTTGTGGCACCAATACATTGAATCTCACCACGAGACAGAGCGGGCTTCAAAATATTAGAGGCGTCAATAGCTCCTTCAGCAGCGCCTGCCCCTACGATAATATGAATTTCATCAACAAACAGGAGAACGTTCTTACAACGCCGAATTTCTTCCATAACCGCTTTAATACGTTCTTCAAACTGCCCACGATACTTCGTCCCAGCCAACATGAGAGCAAGATCAAGAGCGATAAGTCTTTTCTTGGCCAAAGTTTCTGGGACCTCGTTACGTGCAATAGCCTGAGCTAAGCCTTCAACAATCGCCGTCTTGCCCACACCAGCTTCTCCGACAAGAACGGGATTATTCTTCCTTCTGCGGGAAAGGATTAGGATCAATCTCTCGACCTCTTTCTGCCGTCCAATGACGGGATCCATCTTACCCGCGTGGTATGCCTCAATCAGATCATAACCATATGCTTTCAATGCAGGTATTTTTTCCCCTACATGACCCGATCGAGGATTGGCTCCTGTCATTGCCTTTCCAGAAGACCCCAATACGCCAGCTCCAGGCAAAGAAGAACCTGAAGTTGAACTTAAAATGCCCAACGAAGGAAGTTGCAAATTGAAATTTTCAAGCTCCTTCAGGAGCTCTCGAATAAGATCTTTGACACGCACACCAAGTGCTTCCAAAACCTGGACAGCAACACCGTTGCTTTGTTTAACAAGACCTAGAAGTAAATGTTCTGTGCCAATATAGTTGTGGTTGAGATTCGAAGCTTCTTCTGCAGCAAGTTCAAAGACCTTCTTCACCTTGCCTGTCAAAGCGGGCTCACCGTAAATCTGAATTTCTGGACCAAATCCAACAAGTCTTTCTACTTCGCTACAAGTTGACTCGAAATCGAGACCCATCTCACGCAAAACATTAACGGCAACGCCCTGTCCTAACTTGAGCAGTCCAAGAAGCAAATGCTCTGTCCCAAGATAATTGTGATTGAGCCGTTGAGCCTCTTTTTTGGCGAGCTTGATCACTTGCTTTGCGCGATTTGTGAATTTATCAAACATCCTCAAAACTCTCTATATACAACCTTTCAGCATCAAGCAAGCTCAAGTCAAATAATCTTGCAATCCTGTAATAAAGTCCCAGCGACATCCATGAGATCTCACAACAGATCTGTCCTCTAACACTCAACTCGGTTGACCCTCTCACGAGTAACGCCACATTATAGTCGGAAATGACGAGTTTACAATCAAAACGTATCGAGATTACTTGCATGAACCATGCCATAACCTAACCCTTTAATTAGGTTCAGCGAGGTGCTCAATGTAGGTTAAGCCTGTCCAAAATTTTATTTGTAACCTGCTCCGCCGTAAAGCCGTAATGTTCACGCAAAACTTCTGAAGGAGCAGAAGCCCCCCAAGTCTCTACGGCAATGTGCAGGCCCTGGGAACCAGTATGGCGTTCCCATCCCAGAGAAATACCCGCTTCAAGGGAAACGACTAACTGAGCAGATCGATCTAAAAGGTTTAATCGATAAGCTTCAGACTGTTGTTCAAAAACAGACCAACAAGGCAAAGAGACAACTCGAACATTTTTTCGATAGTTTTTCTTAAGTTGTTCAGCTACATCACAAGCAAGTGCTAATTCCGTTCCTGTTGCTAAAAGAAGACAATCACAAGGAACACCTTTATCCCCTAGATACAAGTATCCACCACGACACATATCAAAATGATCTGCTTTGGTAACTGGAAGACATCCGAACTTTTTCCTTGGCAGGATAATGGCAGTTGGTCCTTGGTAACGTAACGCTAAAATCCAGGCCAATTTCACTTCTTCCGAACTACCAGGACGAATGACTTGCAAGCCAGGAATAAGTCTTAAACTCATCACATGCTCAATCGGCTGGTGTGTTGGACCATCCTCTCCAAGAAGAATAGAATCATGAGTAAAAACAAAGATGACCTGCAGTTGCATCAACGCAGCAAGACGAATCCCATTTCGCATATAATCAGAAAACGTAAGAAATGTCCCAACAAACGGAACGAGATGACCTGTCTGGGCAAGACCTGAAGCGATGGCTGACATGGCAAATTCTCTCACACCATACTTAATGTTTCTGCCTGAGAAATTGGCTTTCCCAATAAAACCGTACTTTTCTAAAAAAGTTTTATCTGAGCTAGACAGGTCAGCAGAGCCTCCCAAAAGAAAAAGTAACCGATCTGCCAAAAAAACAACCACCTGTTGTGACAGACTTCTCCCTGCTTGATCTGCATCAAGCTCTAAACCCCAAATAGCCTCCTCAATATCTTTTCGAGGCAAAGAACGTTGTGAAAGATAGAGCTGCTTACTCCGTTTATTGGCATTCAACCATTTTTCAAACTCTTTTGTCCAAGTTCCCGCAAGAGACTGAAGCTCTTTCTTTCTTATAGCAAAAAAATCATATACCTCGACGGGAACGTGAAAAGGAGTAGGAGGGAAGTGACTGGCTTTTTTAAGCTGAGTGACTTCTTCCTTTCCGAGAGGGGAACCGTGTACACGATTGGTTCCACTTTTTGAAGGAGCTCCTCTCCCTATCGTTGTTCTGGCTAAAATGATGGTCGGGACGCTTTGTTCTTTTCTCAGAGAAGAGAAGACTTGATGTAATTCTTCAAAAGAGTGCCCATCGATTTGAAAGACTTTCCATCCACAACTTTCGAAACGTAGGGCAACATCATCTGTCCAGCAATCTTTGGTAAATCCATCCAGGCAAACCCCATTGGAGTCAAAGACAAGGATCAAATTATTCAACCCTAGGTGCCCTGCAAAAGAAGCGGCCTCATAAGAGACCCCCTCCATAAGACACCCATCTCCACAGAGAGCAATAACCTTGGGGAGGGAAGGCGACCCATTCTGAGTGGACTCGTAAAATACCTGAAGGCCTAAGGCTTGACCAACCGCATGAGCGATCCCCTGCCCAAGAGGCCCAGTCGTGCTCTCCACTCCTGGTGTTATCCCTCTCTCAGGATGGCCAGGTGTTATAGAGTGAAGCTGCCTAAACTCTTTAAGAGAGTCTATGGAAAGATCAAATCCTGATAAGTGTAAGCAAGAGTACAACCAAGCAGAGCCATGCCCAGCAGAGAGTATAAAACGGTCACGTCCTTCCCAATGAGGATCTTCCGGGTTAAACCTTAGGAACAACCCAAATAAATACGCTCCAATTTCTGCGCACCCCATGGGAAGTCCAGGATGCCCTGATCCAGCTTTTTCAACTATGTCGGCAGAAAGACAGCGAATTGTTGTTGCTATTCGAGCTAAATCAGATAGGGTAGAGGCCGAAAGAACGCCAGATTGCGCATGAAAAGACATAAACACGTATCCCTTTATGTAAAGTAGTGCTTTTTTACTTCTGTCAAAACAAATGTATTTTCAAAGCATTTGAAGTTTGAACAAAGGTCCCCCCTTTCGCTAGAATGCCTTGAGGTTTCACTTAAGAGTTTTCCTCTGAGTGCTCCTTGATGGTTCAGGAGGAAAGAAACAGACACCCAGGAAAAAATAACGCTATGCTCGGAAATGAAATTAGAGAGGCTTTTCTACAGTTCTTCCAAGAACGTGCCCACCATCTCTTTCCCTCTTCTCCCCTTCTACCACAGACAGATCCTACCCTTCTTTTCGTAAATGCCGGAATGAACCAGTTTAAGGAAATTTTTTTACAAAAGAGATCTCCCTGCTGTTCTACAGCTGTTTCGTGTCAAAAATGTTTACGATGTGGTGGGAAACACAACGACATTGATAATGTGGGTCACACTAGTCGCCACCTCACCTTTTTCGAAATGTTGGGAAACTTTTCCTTTGGAGGGTACTACAAGGAGCAAGCTATTGAATTAGCTTGGAAAGCCTCTTTAGATGTATTTCAAATGGATCCGAAGAGGATCTTCGTATCCGTCTTGGAAGGAGATCAAGAAACAGCAGAACTATGGTCTAAGTGGATTCCCCAGCAACAGATCTGGTTTCTTGGCCCAGAGGATAATTTTTGGGCCATGGGAGAACAAGGGCCTTGTGGCCCTTGTTCTGAACTGTACTACGATAGAGGTCCAGAGTTTGAAGGAGCAACAGACCAATCAGGAGAGCGTTACGTCGAGTTTTGGAATATCGTCTTCATGCAAAATAAGCGTGACACTGCTGGACAGCTCTCTCCTCTCCAAACGCCTTGTATTGATACAGGTCTAGGCTTAGAACGTTTATGCACCCTTCTACAAAACGTGCCTTCTGTCTTCGAAACAGACCTCATAGCTGATCTCATTCAGCACATCGTCAAGATATCTGGACAAGAATACGACGCAGAAAACGGTCAGCATAATGCCCCCTTCCGGGTTATTGCTGATCACATCCGTTCTGTTTCCTTTGCTATTGCTGATGGGATCAACCCTAGCAATAACCAAAGAGGCTACATTATCAGGAAGCTGATACGCAGAGCCCTACAATATGGAAAAAAGCTGGGTCTCAATACACCCTTTTTAGGCGAGATCTTTCCTGTTTTAGAGCAGAAAATGGGAAAAAGCTACCCAGAGCTGACTCAGAATCGTCTACGTATCCTTGAAATTCTAGAAAAAGAATCTCTCTCCTTTTTTGGAATGCTAAAGCGCGGGACGGGGCTTATGCAAGAGCTTTTGACTGCAGGAGACAAGACGAAAGAACCCATACCTGGGCACATCGCCTTCAAACTTAAGGATACCTATGGTGTGCCTTTAGAAGAAATACTCTTATTTGCAAAAGAACACGATTTGACGCTCAACCTAGAAGAATTCAAGGAGGAAGAGACAAAGGCACGAATTAGATCCCGAGAAGACACAGATCAAGGCCACAGGGCTCACTCTTCCTACTTGGAAAAGAAAACACCCTTTCTGGGATATCAATCCCTTGAGCTCCCCTGTTTCCTTAAAGAGCTAAAAGCGGAGGATGGGAGGCCAATTGACCAACTTTCATCCGAAGAAAAGGGGGCCGTTATCCTTGATCGTACGGTTTTTTATGCTCAGCAAGGTGGACAAGTAGGCGATCAAGGGTTTCTTGACAGTGCAACAGGTCGTTTCATAGTGGAAGAGACACGTTAAAGCGAAGAAGGTT
>NZ_QQBG01000016.1 GCF_003339615.1 Candidatus Similichlamydia laticola | reverse complement strand
TTTACAAGCCCGCAGAGTTGCTAACACATAAAAAGACAGCCGACCTGTTATCGAGTCACGCAGAGTTTTCTCTCAAGCCCTATTTTTTAGAAGATCGTTTTTTTTCCTTCGAAACAAATCAGTCATTTTTGTGTCGGCATTTCCATTTGCAAACGACAGACAGCTTGGGCTTTCACTTTTACCCTCAGGCACTTGTTGCCTCAGGAGCCCTTTTACGTTACTTAGCTTTCGAATTACTTCAGCCAGTTGATCACATTAAAGATATACGAATCCTGGATATGAAAGATTATCTCTTTCTTGATCGAGCAACACAAAGACATCTTTCGATCCTAGAGGCCTTACCAGGAGAAGAAGAAACTGCCACACTTTTAGGACATTTAAATCGTACCAAGACCCCGATGGGAATGCGCATGATGCGACAATGGCTAGCTAAGCCTCTTTTAGACCCAAACAAGATCCGATCTAGACAAGACGTGATAAGAGAACTAGTCTCAAACCATTCTATGCGCTGCATGCTTGGTCCTCTTCTTGAATCCATTCGAGACCTTGATCGACTAAGCGTACGTTTAGAAAAATTCAAAAAGACAACACATGATCTAACAGGGTTGTATTTCAGTTGCCAATCGTTGCCAGCACTCTATCGAGCTTGTGCTAATGTAAGTTCATTGCACACCCATTTGTACACTCTTACACCACCTATCGATGGTCTGATGGACCTTTTGAGTGAAGCTCTTCTCGACTCACCTGCAGTTAAAGTAGGAGAAGGACCGATTTTCAAGGAAGGATGGAATAGAGAATTAGATCAGCTTCGTGAAGAGTTAAAAATCACAAGAGAAAGCCTGCAAAACTACCAAGAACATTTACGAGAAAGCTTAAGTATTAAGACATTAAAAATAGGATTTACACCAGCTTTCGGGTATTTCATCGAAGTGAGTAAAAATGCCTCATCTAAAGTCCCACCTTCATTTTATCGAAAGCAAACTCTCTCCCAATGTGAGCGTTTCTATTCGAAGGAACTCCAGCAGATTGAGGCTTGCCTATTTAAACTAGAAAGACAGATCGACGGGATAGAGACAGAACTTCTCCTACAATTGCAAAAAAAAATTCAAACATGGTTGCCGGATCTCAAAAAACATGCAAAAGCGATCGCCTTAATCGATTGTTTTCTGTCTCTTGCCCAAGTTGCCATTAGCGGTAATTATATTTGCCCTTTCGTTGACATGTCTTGTGCTCTAGAAATTGAAGATGGCCGACATCCTCTCCTTGAGAGAATTTTGCCAATGGGAGAGTTTATTAGCAACTCAACTTGCCTTGATCCAAATCGTCGCCTGATGCTTTTAACTGGCCCAAATATGGGAGGGAAATCCACTTATATGAGACAAGTGGCCCTCCTTGTTGTTATGGCTCAGATGGGTAGTTTTGTCCCGGCAAAAAAAATGCTTTTGGGATGTGTAGACCGAGTTTTTGGCCGAATAGGTGCACACGATGCTCTTTTGCGAGGGCAATCTACGTTTATGGTTGAAATGGTTGAATTGGCAAACATCCTTCGTTATGCGACAAGAAGTTCCCTCCTTATCTTGGATGAAATCGGGAGAGGGACAAGCACTTACGACGGAATTGCTCTTTCTCAAGCAACTTTGGAAATGCTTTTGGAGAAGGCAAATCTGACACCGAGAACGATTGTTTCGACCCACTACTGGGAATTAACGAGCCTAGCAGAACAGTACCATCACGCTTTCAATGCACATGTTTCTGTTGAAAGGGAAGGAAATGAAATCAGGCTCTTGTATAGGGTCAACGAGGGTCCTGGTGAAAGAAGCTTCGGTATTCATGTCGCACGTTTAGCTGGTTTACCCAATTCTCTCATCCAAAGAGCCAAACAAATTTTGGAAGATCTGGAAAATAGGCCAACCAGTCAGTGCGGTGCTAAATGAAAGAAAAACCTCACTACATTTTCAGATTAAAAAAAGCTGAAACCCTACTGAGAAAATGGGGACGACAACAAGGTCAGATTTCTGACACGAACGAAGGTCCTGTAGCTAAAGTACGTAGGACAGAAAGGCAGGAATCTACCAAGAACAAGCTTCCAAGGCAAGAGTATCCTAAAAACAAGACAAATCAGTCCTGGGCTTCTAAAGAAACACTCATCACTCCAAGGTGGCATATTCCCGAAGAAGCAATTAAAAAAACAGACTTTTACCTGCTACAATTCCCCGATTCTCATGGGTTACATTTTGCAGACATTTTAATCATTACAGATGAGAGGACTTCTGCAGCAGAGTTAAAAAGCATTGACTATGCCCTGGAACAGCTCCTTAAAAGTAACATTCGTGCCTATAGACAATGTGTAGGACCAATACAGGGCTACATTGTTCCTTTCTCCTTTCTCTTTCTCGCTCCTCTTAGACAAAAGCACCAAGTTAATTGGACAGCCCTTGGACATACTATTTTTGTCGACTGGATTGAATTTGCCGAAAAAGAAGTTTTTAAAAAACTGCTTTGGTCTGAAATTTGTTTTTTTCTGAATAAAAGAGCTACGTCATGCACTTCTCCAAATATGCTGAAGTTGCGCTAGACCTCTCTCTCAACAAAACACTCACCTATGGGATTCCAGAAGAGTTATGTATTGAATTAGGGCAATCAGTTGAGGTCCCTCTTCGATCTCGAATAGAAAATGGGATCGTAGTCAATATTTTAAATTATTCCGATCTCAAAAAAGTCGAGCCTATTAGAAAGGTTCTTCCGCATCCCTTGTTGAGTCTGGACCTTCTCCATCTAGCTTTTTGGATTAGTCAAGTCTATTGTGTTTCTCTTCAAGAAGCTCTCTTGACTGTTTTTCCCTATAAAATACGCCGTACAGTCTCGAAACAGCATAAGATGTCACCGGAAATCTTCATTCGAAAAAAAGTCCCTCTACAAGTTTTAATTTCTTGGTGTCAAGAACATCGTAGGAGAAAACCAGCTCAAGCACGTCTACTGGACATCTTTATCAAGGGGAAAAGGATGTATAAGTTACAGGAACTATTGGACGAGGCCCATGCCCAAGACAATTCTTTACGAGACTTATTATCTGCCCAAATTTTAGAACAGTTGACATTACCCTCTGAGGAGGAACTGCTCTTTCTTTTCCCTTTCCTAGAGCAAAAGCCTAAAAACCTATCTAAAGATCAAATAAAAACAATTCAATCGATTCTTAAAAGTTTTTGCCAAAACTCTCATCAAGTTCATCTTCTATGGGGTGTAACTGGAAGTGGAAAAACAGAAGTTTATATCCATCTCATTCAAGCTGTTCTTCAACAAGGGAAAAAAATCATTCTGCTTGTTCCAGAGATATCTTTAAGCGGACAAATGGTTCAAGCCATACGATCCAGGATTTGCGGGCAAATTGCTCTCTTTCATTCCTCCCTTCCTGACTCGACTCGGCAAAAAATACACTGCCAGATTTTAGAGGGAAAAATCGATCTCGTTATTGGTACTCGCTCTGCTCTTTTTGTCCCTTTAAATCCCATAGGTCTCATTATTTTAGACGAAGAACATGACACTTCTTATAAAAGTGATCGTAGACCCTGTTTTCATGCTCGGGATGTTGCAATAAAAAGAGCCCAATTATGCAAATGTCCACTGATTTTAGGTAGCGCAACACCTTCAATGGAAAGCTTCCATGCAGCAAAAGAAAAACGCTATCGACTTCATCAGCTTCCCAAAAGCTTGTCAAAGCAGAAAGTGGACATTTTGTTTGTCCCCTCTCCGAAAAAGGGGATTTTTTCCCCCGATTTAATTCAAGAAATTCACAATACAGTCTCACGTGGAGAACAGGCACTTCTTTTTCTCAATCGCAGAGGTTATTACGAGGTAGCTCTTTGTAAAATGTGCCGGCAAACGATACGTTGTCCTCATTGTGATCTTTCCCTAACAGTTTATCTAAGAAAGCAGGTTCTGCTCTGCCACCTCTGTCAATACTCTATCTCTCAAAAAGAAGTCTCTTGTGTCACATGTCAAACGGGATCACTAGTTCGCTTTTTAGGGTATGGCACAGAACGCGTCGAAACTGCCTTACAGCGTATTTTTCCTCACCTTAAGACCGTTCGTATAGATCGAGAACAAATAACCAGCACTGAAAAATTAGACGAGGCGCTCTATCTTTTTCGCTCCGGTAAGGCCCATATACTGATCGGAACACAAATGATTACCAAAGGGCATCATTTCCCATTTGTCACTCTTGTGGGTATCCTTGATCCTGACCAACAGCTTTGGAATCCAGATTTCCGTAATGGGGAACATCTCGTACAGCTCTTAACCCAAGTATCAGGAAGGGTTTCCAGAGAAGAACTTCCAGGAAAAGTAGTGATACAAACAGATCAAAAAGATCTTCCCTACTACCGTCATGCTCTTCATGGGACCTATGAGGAATTCGCTCAAGAGGAACTGTTTTTAAGAAAAACTTTTTTTTATCCCCCATTTTGTCATCTTGTTCGCCTACTTTTTAAACATCAAGACCTTGCGATCTTGACAAGACACACTCTTGCTTTTAGAGAAAAATTGGAGCAACTCTTACCGCAAGAGGATCTCCTCTCGCCTTGTTCTCAAGTCCATCGTTTTAGAGTATCCAACCAGTATCGACTCCATTTTGTCGTAAAAACTCAAAATTGGGAGCGGTGCAGCCAAACTATTCGATTGGCTTTAGGGAAAGTCCCCCTGCCTAGAGGATTACTGAAAGTTGATTTCCATCCCCTTTCTCTCAGTTAGGGTTGTGGTTTCAACTAGAATCTGCGATGATGGCCTTTTTCTGTCTGGAAAAGAGAGATGTCTGAATGTCCTTTTGAGAATCCTCCACCTGACTATGCTGTGCGCCTTCAGAAACTGGAGCAGCTGAGAGCTTTAGGCGTTGATCCGTATCCACATGAGAGCCAACCGACTCATACCCTTGAATCCCTTGGTGCTCTTCGTTTGGAAGAGCTGCCGCATGTTGACAGCATCGACTTCAGTCATGCTCCCTCTGTTTTAGCAGGGCGTGTCCTTTTGCACAGGCATATGGGGAGGCTTCTTTTTGTCCATATCCACGAAGGAAGTAGCAGCTTTCAGCTCCTTTTCACACGTGGCTCATGTTATCTCGATCCTTTGAATGCAGAACAATCCTTTGAGGTGATTAAGAAGTTAGTTGATCTCGGAGACTGGTTAGAAGCAACAGGATATTTCTGCAAGACCCGGAAAGAAGAACCTTCCCTACTGGTTTCTTCTTTCCGGCTCCTTTGCAAATCACTCCTACCTCTTCCAGACAAACATAACAAGCTAGCTAACAAAGAATTAATTTTGAGAAAGCGTTGGCTTGATCTGACCATGAATCCTGACTCCTTTCGTCGTTTTGAGATGCGTTTTCAAATCATTCGGAGTATACGTCATTTTTTTGAACAAGAAGGCTTTTTAGAAGTAGAAACGCCCATTTTGCAATCACACTACGGTGGAGCTGAAGCCAAACCTTTCATATCACAAGTTGAAGCTCTTAAGCAGCGGGTCTTTCTGCGTATTTCTCTTGAGATTCCCCTCAAAAAACTTCTTGTTGGGGGCATGAACCGCGTTTTTGAGCTGAACAAAGTCTTTCGCAATGAAGGCATAGATCGTACACATAATCCTGAATTTACCCTCCTCGAAGCTTACGCCGCCTATTGGGACTACAACAAGATGATGAACCTTGTCGAGCGACTCTTTAAAGCAGTAGCACAAAGCAACAAAGGAACAACACTTCTTGTGATTCAGGAAAAAAAGATCGATCTAGGAAGACCATGGAAGCGACTTACCATGAAGGAGTCCATTCGTCTTTATGCCGGATTTGACGTAGATGAGATGGACGATAACGCTCTCATTGAAGCAATTACTTCCTTTGGAGTTGAGATTGAAAGTCATGTCCGTGGTCTCTTAGTTGCCCAACTTTTTGAAGTAGCTGTAGAGAAAAAACTTCTCGAGCCCCATCACATTTTGGATCATCCTATAGAAACAACTCCTCTCTGCAAACCTATAAGAAAGCAAAAAGACCCAAAAGGTGGTGTCTACGTAGAGCGTTTTGAGTCGTTTATTGGTGGAGAAGAAATCTGCAATTCTTATTCTGAATTAAACGATCCCCTTCTCCAGAGTAAACTATTGCAAGAGCAACAAAGGACCAAGAACGAGAACCATGAAATAGACCTCGAATTTTTAGAGTCTATCTACCAGGGCATGCCTCCGGCAGGAGGTATTGGTATTGGAATAGACCGAATGGTCATGCTTTTAACAGAGGCCCCACACATCAAAGATGTTCTGTTCTTTCCAATGATGCGTTCTATCTAAATAGAGATTTCTACGACCTCTTGATGCCCAAGCAGAGGGAAGGGCCCTTCTAAAACAATAGATTCGCCTGGTTTGCCCGAACTGAAATATATGCATTCTTTCAGTTCATGGGCCTCCTTATCTAGAAAAGTTCTGACACCAAACAAAGAACCACAAGGAGGAATACTACCAACCTTCAAGCCAAACTGGTCTTCAATAACTTTAGGATCGGCAAAAGTAAGTTCTTCACCAACGATTTGACTTAGAACTCGCATGTTTAGCCTGGAACGCAATAGAAGATTAGCTTGAAAAAAAGTTCCTGAACGTTTGCCCATAAGAAGAAGAGCCTTCAATCCTTTTGTTTCCGCCGAAATTTTTTCTGAAGAACAAAGGGAAAAGGTGACACATCGCCTTCTCAACAAATGAATCACTTCTGAATGAATCTCTTCACCCTTCAAAGTTTCTTGTTTTTCAGAAGCAATTCTTTTGTAATCAGAAGGGAAAAGGGAGCCCTCTCGAATATTTTTAAGACCGAGTAAAACCATTGTCAGCCTTTCTAGCCCTATCCCGAAACCCCCATGAGGAGGCATTCCCGCTTTAAAGGCCTGTAGATAAATTTTAAAAGGTACAGGACTCAAATTGAATTCGGCTAAACCTTGCATAACCTGCTCATAGGTATGCCTTCTGACACCTCCAGACGTGATCTCAATACCAGAACAGAGCAAATCAAAGGTCTCACTTTCCTGCTCACATGAGGATGGTGCAGAATAAAATGGACGGACAGAACGGGGCCAGTGAGTGACAAATAAAAAGTCGGACCCGTACTCTTCTTTCGCCCAGATTGAAAGTTTCTTCTCCTCAGCAGAGCCCAAGTCACTCAAAGAGGCTTCTCCAAGAATTTGGCACGCTTCACGGAAAGAAATTCGAGGAAAAGCATCATCAGGAAGAAGGAGCAAACCACTTGCTCTTGGACAAGTAGCTGAAAGATGCCTCACAATATGACGCAGAAGATCTTCTAGAGTCACAAGGAGATCTGCTAGAGTATAGAAACCTGCCTCGAACTCCAGTTGTTTCCCCTCAGACAGATGCCTTGTTGTGTGAGAAGGATCCGCACGGAAAAACGGCATGATCGAAAAGACGCGCTCATAAACACCAACCAAAATTTGCTTATATAGTTGACTGCTTTGAGCTAAAGTCGCTGTAGCTCCAAAATAATCTGTAAAGAAGACCTCCGCTCCCCCTTCAGAGGCTCCAGGAAGCAAACAAGGACCAAAAAACTCACGAGCTTCCAACTTGTCTCTCATGTAAGAACGGAAGGCCCATGCAATCTCACCTTGAATATGAAAAACGGAAGCAAGAACAGGATTCCGTAGTGAGAAACCCCTGTGATCCAGAAGAAAATCAAGATCAACATCAACCTGGTCTCTCGTATAATCCCAAAAGGGAGCCTCAAGTACAGGGGAAACGACATCGACAATGACATCTGTTAGTTCCGGGGCGCCATCTTTTCTTTTAGATGACGACACAAGCCCAGAAACGGAAAGAACAGTCCCAATATGGATATCTTTCAAACGGGAAATCCCTTCTTCCCTCAGAACGACCTGGACAAGGCCATCTCGGTCCCTAACCAAAAGAAAAGCGATCCCTCCCAGAGATCTCAAAGCATGCAACCAGCCCTGAACGACAACTCTCTCACCGAGATAAGAGGGCAAATCCCTTGAAAAAACACGACGCAGCATGACTCCCTTCACACAAAAGGGATATTAAAAAGGGGAGGCATCTTCAGAATAGACTTCCTCAGAACCGTAAAGCCCTCCCCTTCCTTTTCCGGGGGAAAAACCTGCTGGTTGAGAAGAAGCAGAAAAACCAGTGTACTCAATATCGCCTGAAAAGTCGGATCCCTCCCCTTCCTTTTCCCCTTCTAAGGGGGATCTGGAAACAGAAAGAGAATCACCTTCTGGGCGAGACCCAGGAAGAAAACGAATGACAAAAGCTTTAAGCTCTAAAGAAGCTTGGTAGGTGCCATTACTGTCAGCATACGTCCTTGGCTTGCGCATAGTCCCGTAAACAATGACACGAGATCCTTTCTTCAAATGAGGTAGAACACGCTCTAACTCACCCTCCCAAACGACAACTCTCCACCAGAGGACCTCGTCCTTCTCCCCTTTTTTTTGGTTATCTGCAATAACTAAGACCGTCATCTTCGCACCACCCGAGGTTACCCTCTTTTCGGGTTCTGTGACGATATTTCCAATAATCTCGACAAAGTTCATTGCAGTAAAGACCTTAGGTAACGAAAGCCGCCCGTAAACGGTTCCAAAAGAAGGCCGGAGTTTATCAGGCAGATAGCAATTGTGCAAGGGGGACAGCGCCCCCCTAGAGCCTGAAATTAGATACGAATGAAACCGTCCGTCCCACCTTTCTGAACTCCTCCAGAATTCTCCTCAGATGAACCGGGGGAAGAAGGATTCGCTCCACCGGTGACACCTCCAGCCATACCCGAAATTTGCTCCGCATTCTTGCCTGCTAAAACAGGAAGAGTAGAAAGGTCTACTTCTTGACCTGCGCAAATGCTGGCACAAGCTTTTCTCCAAGCATCAACGATCTCCACATAGAGGGGAGCGAACTCTTTTAGAGCATCTGGAAATGCAGCGGCCATGTCAAGGGTAGAGTGGATCAAGATTAACTGCTCCTCTGGTGCAATTCCAACACCGCCTCCTGCCATTTGTCCACCTAAAATAGAGCCTCTGAGAAGAGTCTCGTATAACTTCATCAGAATGTCTTTATCTTCAGGGAAGGAATCAAGCAGAGGCGAGTAAATGTACAGTTTCTTTGATGTCGTTTCGTAGGTCATGTGCATGGAAAAGTCATTATCTATCGCGAGGATACAAGTATTGTTCTCGTCAAAGTCAAGACCATCCAGCCCCAAGGCTTTCCCTAGTTCTACTAAGTTGCGTTTTGCATTTTCAAAAGACATTCGATGTCCCCCATAAAGCACTGAAAAAAGAGTGGTTTGTCTCTCTGAACTTTAACAGCGTCAGGAACTGGTTTGCAATGAGAAGAACAAACAAACATCATCTCGGGATGAGGGAACTGACTTGAAAGTCGACCCTTTTTCGTCTCCCAAGTCCCCCTTGGAGAGCTCCGTAGAGAATTTCACTGGAGAGATCAAACTTCAGATATCGTTGGCTTGACTTTACAGTCAATACTGCTTCATCCTCTTGCCCTGGAAGGGGGAACTTCTTCCGCTTTTGCATCTATCATCCTGTATGCCCCGGTTCTCTGAGGTATACGATGCGGTATTAAGTCGACTTTACTAAAATTCGTTAATCCGATGAATAAGAGGAAATAATCGCCCTGGGGGAGAAAGCAAGGTATGGCCGGTAAAAGCGAACGACTCAGAAAGCTTGAAGAAGAACGGGCGAATTTAGAGCAGTGGCTCAAATTGGGGCTTGTTCCCAAAAAAGAACTTTCTAAGTACCTCCAAGAGGCCGAAGATCTCAAGGCACGCATCGAGGAAGAAAAAGAAAGGTTACAAGCCCTTAAAGAAATTGGGCATAGCCAAGATTACGCACCTGTACGACGCCAGGTGAGGGGTGCCTATGCAGACAACCCAACTATAGGGACACTGGGAGAAGCCAGCTCAAGTGAAGGTCATTCCGATGCCAGTGATACAGGTTACCATCAAACAGACCATAATCGAGGCTTCACACGTCGAGACCTAGAAACAACAGAAGGACTTGAGGATGCTTACACTGATGTATCTAGTGAAGATCATACGCATGACTGTACTCACTCTTCCCGGCAACAGGGGAGAAATTGGCACGGTCTACGTGACCCAGATGCGTATGATGAAGATGTCTTCTGGTGAAAAGCCTATAAAGCAGGTAACGGTTTAGTTCCTTTGATGACCTCCGTCCATAACAGCCCTTTGTTATGGAGCCTAGCAAGATCATCAGAGAAGTGGTCCGCGCTCAAATTTTCTAACCGATAGGTTTTGTGTAAGCTGAAGCGATGGTTTTCTGTGTCTATTCCAAAAACACCAGAGTGCTGAGCGTGCAAATTTTCTTGTAAGAGACGCAAGAGCAGGGGCTTTCCTTCGCCGCCTACACCTGTAACCTCTCCTAAAAAGCAGATAGCGTACACAAGAGACCTCCTCGAATCTGCCTCCAAAAAGAGGTCTAATTCACTCTCTGTCCGGAGGACACAAGACGTCTTTCCGTTCAGTTCTATTTGAAATCCTATCCACCGCTCTGCAAGTTCTTTTATCAGTTCCTCAAAGGACAAATAATACACTTTAAGCCTCTACCTCAACTATCAAGCGGATTAGGCCAGGTCGTCTTCGTTATCTTCGTCCAATTCATCTTCTTCCGAATCGTCCTCGTCTTTCTCGCTCTCTTCTTCCTCTTCTAAAATATCTTCGTACTCATCTTCAAGTCCCTCTAATACTTCCAACATTGTTTTTGCTAATTCTTCCTTGTGTAGCAGGGCAGCATGAGGATCCCCGCCATAACCAAATAGCTTATAAGGATCTACCTCTCGTAAAGCATCTCGTACTTGCATCCCTAAGATGATGAGACCGGGTACAGAGTCATGTACCCCCATTTGGCCCAAAAGATGACGAGCATTCTCTGGACTTGGGAAGCGATCCATAACAAATCGCATAAAAGTCTTGGCCATGATTTCGAAACTCATTTGTGGTAGAGAGTCAAGTCCATTTTGAGAAAAAAGCCGGTTCACTAGTTTCTCCCTTCCTTTGAAAAAACGGAAAACACCCAAAATGGCTTGGGCCACACGTGTTTCACTCAGAAGACGAAATAGCTCACCGTGGGAAATAGAGGGGCCCTTAGATCGTAAATCTGCACCCAAAGATCGAAGAAGAAAACCAATAACTTTACGCAGTTGTGGATAAGAAAAACGATTGGATAGCTCTTCAAATAGGTCTGGTGCCGTTCTGGGATTCCCCGTGATGTCAAGGTACATCTTCCTTAAGAGAGCTGGAGACCCTAGTCCATGTTTAGAAAAAAACCTGGATTCTTGCCCCATGTTTCTTCCAGCAACAATCTCCCGACCGTAATCAGAACGAATACGTTCTTTTAGCTGGTTTAGTTTAGCTAAAAGTGCAGGATTGGCGCCTTCCGACAAAAAATCCAAAACTTCATCGACAAGAGACCAATCTTGAAAATAGATCTTGATCTTATTGAGAATAGTCTCCTGATCATCTTCAGAATTGACCTGGCTTTGAAGCGCAATGAGATGTTGTTCGTCTAACTCCTCATTTTCTTCTTGATACCGAGCTGCTCTTTCCTTAACTGATTCTTTAATCTCAGCAACAATTCCGCCCTCTCCTTCGGTCATTCTTGCACTTTTGCGAATTCTCTTCCTCGCCCGCAAGTTCTCTTTTTCACGTCGCACACCGTGCAATCCCTGAAAACGAGATAACATCCCTTGAGTAAGAAGACCAACGAAGGAATCTTGTTTAACCTCCATATTGATCACTTTCAACTCGTTGTTTAAAGCAAGAGTTCCCTCTTGAAGAGAAAAAGCTCCCTTTCCATAGATCGAAGGGTCAATCCGGTTCGACATAGTAAGACCTATTTCTTGATCTGGCTATCTCAGTTGGATTCTTCCCAAGGGCTGAATACGGATCTCTGGAATAATTTCCTGATAAGACACAACGGCAACGTCTTGAATTTCCATTTCAATGAGTTTACGTACGAATCGTCGAACATCAATGGCTGTCAAAACGACAGGAGGCTGTGCACCTGGAGGAGGAGGTGTAATGACACTTCGAAAAGCTTGTAGGATCAACTGCACAGAGTCTGGATCCAATGCAAGATAGGAACCAGCAGAGGTTTGTTTGATCGCTCCACGTACAATATCCTCGATCTCTGGGTCGAGAACATAAACAGAAATAACCGACTGTCCTTGAGAATACTTATAACTGATATATCTCTTCAGAGAGGATCTCACATATTCTGTCAAGAGAACTGTATCTTTTTCAGATTGTGCCCACTCACTCAAAGACTCCATGATAGTCCTCAGATCCTTAATGGAAACCTGCTCCTGGACCAATCTCCTAAATATTTCTGTCATCTTCTGTAGAGGGATAAGACGTGTTACCTCTTTAACAAGGTCTGGAAAAGACCTTTCTAAGAATTCCAACATCCCACGGACTTCTTGAATACCAACAAACTCCATCGTGTAGTGACGAAAGAAAATGGAAAGGTGCAAGATTAAAACTTCTAAAGGCTTCCAATGTTTGATACCTGCTTTACGTAAGATAGATTCGTATTTTCTCGGGACCCAAAGAGAGGGCATGCTAGGACCATTTTTATAAGCTTGAAAAGGCAAATTATACCTTTTTAAGGTCTCCTCCACCTCATTAGTGAGAAGATGATCAGCCACAATCCTCCCTCGAATAACTGGCACTTCATTCAACAAAATAGCATACTCTTCTTTCTCCAAACTGGGACTATCCACTCGAACATGAACACCAGGAAACCGGACACCTAATTCATGGTAAAGTGCTTGTCTCATCTTGGGAATCATGGCTTCAATAAAGCCAAAACCCTTGCCCTCTTTCTTAACTTGCAAACTTAGATAATCACCTAATTCCAAGATGACCGGAAGAGTTAAAGCGTATTGATCCCCTGTTCCCCCAATAACAGAGTGACCCTCTACATCTGTTTGAACCGCAGCCGTGTCGCCACCAGGTTCTCCTAACCCCATCAGATTTCTTTTAGCATCCACTTTCCATAAAACGTAGCTGACACCACCGAGAATAATGGAAAGGATAGAAAAGGGAGCAGCAGGGAAACCAGGGATGAGCCCCATCATGAAAGCAGCAGCAGCCGCGATCATTAAACCCTTAGGCTGCTTCAAAAGTTGATTTGAAATCTCCTTTCCCAAATTAGAATCACGATCCGTTGTGACACGTGTCGTAATGATTCCGGCTGTAATAGAAATCATAAGAGCCGGAATTTGGGAGACAAGGCCATCTCCAATAGAAAGAAGAGCAAAGGTGCTTAAAGAAGTGGCAACGTCTAAGTCCATCAGGAAGACACCGATGACAATGCCTCCGACCAAATTGATCAAAGTAATAACGATGCCAGCAATGGCATCTCCCTTAACAAACTTCATGGCACCATCCATGGCACCATACAATTGGCTCTCCTTTTGTAGTTCTAGCCTTTTAGCTCGAGCTTGTTTCGCGTCAAGAATGCCTGCTCTCATATCTGCATCGATGCTCATCTGCTTACCAGGCAAAGCATCCAATGTAAAACGAGCAGCGACCTCGGCCACGCGCTCAGCACCCTTAGTAATCACAATAAACTGAACCAAAGTGATAATGAGAAAGAGAACGAGACCTACAACGTAATTGCCCCCGACAACAAAGTTACCGAAAGCAAAAATGACGTGCCCAGCATTAGCTTCAAGAAGAATACCACGTGTCGTTGCAATGTTTAGACCAAGACGAAACAACGTTGTGATCAAAAGAAGAGAGGGAAAAACAGACAGTTCCACAGCACTAGGAACATAAATAGCTACCATCAATAAAGAAAGAGCTAAGGTGATGTTAAGGGCAATCAATGCATCCAAAAAAGCAGAGGGAATGGGAACGATGATAAGACCGAGAATAACTGTTAAACCAACGGCAAGAGCCACATCACTCGTTCTTCCGATGGACCCAACTGTCAGATCCCCGCTTAGCCAGTTTCCCATCTTTTTGAAGAAATTGCTCATAGTTCCGTTCCCTTAAGATTCTCGTCGATTAATTCTTCTTCTACTTCTTCCTCTGCCCCGCCAAGGGAAGCGACCCATTTCAAGACTTCTGCAACAGCCTCGTATGTCTCTAGAGGGATAAACTCATGCATCTCCCCTGTTTCATAGAGAGACCAAGCTAAGGGCACATTCCGGACAATAGGGATTTCAAGCTTTTTCGCCTCGAAGATAATCCATTCTGCTTCGACACCCTTTCCTTTTGCCACAACAAATGGGGCAGGCACTTTTTTGCGTTCGTAGGCCAAGGCAATGGCAATATGTGTTGGATTGGTGATAACAACCTTGGAGCCCTTTACTCCCCTTCGACCACCACCATAGGCAATCTCTCTAGCAATCTCTCGCCGCCGAGATTTGAGTTCCGGATCCCCTTCCGTATTCTTGAACTCTTGCTTTAGCTCAAATTTTTCCATCATCATTTCTTTATCAAAAAGCCTCTTCTGATAAAGATAGTCGGCCACTGCTATGGCAACAAAAAATACACCCGCTCGTACAACAACCTTCCATAAGAAAGTGTAGACAAGAAAAAACGTCGCGATCAAAGGTTGGGCGATCAACATGGGAAACATCCCACTTACTTCTAGCCAAGCCTTATAACAAATATAGAAAACAACTAATATTTTGAATGTAGACTTAAGAAGCTCAATAAGTGTGCGTATTTTAAATTTTTGTTTCAGATTATTAACTGGGTCAAACTTCTTGATGTCAAACTTAAAGATTTCGGTCGCAAACATGGGGCCGACCATCAAAAAATTGACAATGGCACCAATAGTAGCGATACCAATAGCAAAGGGCAGGCTACAAATCAAAATTTGATAGAGAGATTGAAAAATATACGGATAATGGTTCTCAATAAAAAAGGGAGAGGAGACTTTTCCCCAAAAAAACAAGCAAGTTGCTTGAAACTGGCTAAATAAAAAAGAAGACATAGCAAGGAGGAGCCCGATCGAAGCAACAAATGTAGCTGCTCCAGGAATATCTTGAGATTTAGCGACCTGCCCCTTTTTTCTTGCGTCTCGCAGCTTCTTAGGGGTTGCCTTTTCTGTCTTTTCTCCCATTGTCCCCTCTTAGCTCAGGCATCTGACCTTTAAATCTTGTGAAAAAAGAGCAGAACATCTCCTTCCAAGACAATATAGTCTCGCCCCACGTGACGCACCCTCCCATGATCTCTTGCCCCCTGCCGCCCGTTATACGCAATAAAATCGTCATAACTAACCTGCTCTGCACGAATAAAACCTTTTTGTATATCCGTGTGAATTTCTCCAGCTGCCTCTGGGGCTAAAACACCTGACCGAATGGGCCACGCTCGAGCTTCGAGCTCACCCGCAGTAAAAAAAGAAATAAGCCCTAATCTAGAAAAAGCTGCCCTGATCATCTGATCTAAGCTTGAGCGCCCTTCCAAAAATTGTTCAGAAAAAAAAAGCCGACTTTCTGGATCCAGGTCTAACATCTCCTCTTCCAAACAGGCGCAGAAGGGTAAAACGGACAGGCCCCGTTGTGCAGCATAACACTGTAAAGAGTCAATAAATGGATGGACAGAAGAGCCAGATGCGTGAAAGGCATCCTCTTGCAAATTGGCTGCAAGAATAAGCGGTTTCAGTGTCAAAAAAGGAAAGGCACCAAGCTCTTTTTTTTCTTGAGATGTCCACTCTACAGAGCGTAAAGCTGTCCCTTCTTCCAAAAGGTCTATAACATGCCTCAAAAGAGATATAGTTCCAGACATTTTGGGGTCTTGTCCTTTTCCTTTGCGTCTTTGTAATGAGTCTTGAGCCATTTTTAGATCAGCTAAGACACACTCCAAATGAATAATCTCCGCATCTTCAACTGGATCCACACGCCCCAAAACATGGATAGTATCGGGATCATCAAAGCAACGCACGACTTGAATAATCAAATCTGTCTCTCGTACATGAGATAAAAAACGATTCCCCAATCCAGCCCCTTCATGTGCACCTTGAACGAGTCCAGCTACATCTACAATCTTCATCGTAGCAGGTACAATTTTTCTGCTCTTAGCAACAGAAGCCAGCTGCTTCAATCGTGGATCAGGAACATAAACAATGCCTACATTAGGCTCTATAGTACAAAAAGGAAAGTTAGCAGATTGAGCCGAGCGGCTCTCTGTCAACACATTGAAAAGAGTCGACTTTCCCACATTTGGCAATCCAACCAAAGAGCAAGAAAGAGAGTGTCCAACCATAACCTTACCTAAAAACCTGACGTGTCTCAAAAATCATGCGAATGAGAGAGGAAAACTCTTTTTTCAACTTTTTCAGGTCCAAGTTCTTCTCAAAAAGAAATAACCCCGTAAAACACTTCGAGATAAAGAGATGGTCCCCAAAAAGATCAGACTCCATAACCAAAGGAAAAATCCAATAAGGGCCTTTCTGAGGTATCAACTCAAGAGCTGTTTTAAACTGAATATGGATAGCTTGCGTCGGAGTATTTTGATAAGACGAAGTGATAAGAGGCATAAAGAAATCTGAGCAACGCACCCGATTTCTAACGGTTTCTACATCCAAATCCCAAAGAGATGGGTCAACTGTTGGTCGACAGAGATACGGCTCACAAGTTTCGAAAAGCAGGGGATAGATCTTTTCGAATAAAAAACGGTCATGGGGGTGGAAAGATACGAGGAGGTATTTTCTCTTAGGAGGAAACTTGCGGTTTGCCTGCTTCTTCCTAGATGAAAGAGGCGGTCCTTCAACTGCAAAAGCGCACCTTTTTAACAACTGTACCATACGCAAATCAAGCCCATGAGGACAGCTAGAACAGTACAAAGCAGAACGAAGACGAGCCGCCTTCTCGTCCACTACCTTGTGAGACATAGGACCAAATAGCTTTTTGATAGCAAAACCAACAGCCTCAAGGCAGAGCTGTCGATGATCCAAAACAAAACACCCCCCCGGGCGAACGAGTGACCAGAGACGCCTGGAAAAAGTTTCAATTGCACGAGAACCCGAAGAGATACAACCTGCGGATAAACGACAAGCCCAGCGACAGAAGGGGTGATACTGCCCCACAACACACTACCTCTCCTAAACTCCCCAGTCGAATAATACAATGAAGATTACTTCACTGCACAGATTCTTTGTAAAAGAGAGGCCTTGAGCTCAAAGCTTACTTAGATAAGCCACAATATTCTCTGAGAGCTGATATTCATCCTTTGCAGCTTTCAAATTAAGACCAACCTGCCTTAGTGACCTAAGACAACCTCTGATTAACATACCGCGGTCAAAAACAACCCCAGAATTCTCTCGGATCTCCAGACAGAGCTTATCCATCCAAATAACCATTTCTAAAGGAATCGTAACCATAATCTTCGTAGCGGTCTTTTTGTCTTTAGGCAAAAGGCTTCCAGAAGCCGTCTTAGAACGCTCTTCTTTATTCTTCTCCTCTCTAGAAGAACGCAGTGAAACACCCTTCTTCCGTAACGAGACTCTCCCCCTCAACTTTTGCGCCATAGTCAGAACTCCTCTGTGATCTGCACATGCATGGTGCTCTATAAAATGAAGCACCAAAAAACTACAACGTCCAATCCTATATCGATCGAGATTAACAGCAAATCACTTTCTAAAAAATGAAAGCACTTAAAAGCAATTAATCACACCAGAAAGCATTCTGAAGACATATTACGATAATAAAAAAAGATAAATTTCTCGTAATACACAAGATTATCACAAGAAAATTAGTAATCAACCTTCTGTAAGCGCAACTGAATAGCACGAAGTCCTTCGCGATTTAGATCCTCAAGATCGAGCGCGTTTTCCTTCGAAAAAGGGCCATTCTTTTCTCTTACGAGTGAGACAAGATTGCCTCTAGTAAATACCTTTCGAGCTAAGTCCCGACCTAGAGAGCGAATGTACGTTCCCTTCGAGCATTCGACACGGAATTCTAAAAAAGAAAAAGCATAGCGAATGAGCTCAATATGATGAATATAGACACGAGCCTTCCTTGGCAAAACAAATTGACCTGCACGAGCCCAATCACTTAAACGTTTACCTTGAAACTTTTTAGCAGAAAAACAGGGCGGAAATTGTTCAATCTCCCCCAAAAAGGACTGCATTGCCTCCTCAATAGCAGAAAGAGAGGGACAATGACTAGAAAAGGCCACAGGCTCTCCAGAAGGATCTAGAGTGTCTGTCTCGTACCCGAACTCCAAAATAGCCCTATAAACCTTTCTATGGGCCATAAATGTGTTGCTTAAGCGTGTATATTTTCTTCCAATGAGAAGAACCAAAATGCCTTCTGCAAATCGATCGAGCGTGCCTGTATGACCAACTTTCGTATGGTTCGGCAACACTTTTTTTATACGAGAGACAACAGAGAAAGAGGACATCTGCACTGTCTTGTAAACAGGCAAAACCCCTTCAATAAATTCTTCCAAGCTCTAACCTGTGTAATTAGCCTGACGAAGAAGCTCTTCTAAACGAGCAGCCTCCTCAATTCTTCGGTCAGAAAAAAATTGCAAAGAAGGAAAGTAACGAAGAGTAACCAAACGTGCTGCTTCTGTACCAACAAACTTAGACATATTTTGCAACGTTCTTAATGTAACTTCCCTCTCTTCCTGAGAGCCCAAGATACTTACACCAACACGAGCCCGCCTCAAATCAGGAGAGACATCGACCTCCGTAATGGTCAAAAAAGAGGAGACCCTTGGATCGGCAACTCGATCCCGGATCACTTCACCAATAACTTCTCTAAGTAAAGAGTCTAATCTTGCTTTTCGTCGTCGCATTCCAACAAACCTTGACTCAAGTAAATGAGGTCAAATGCATGCAGCTCGTCTCCAATCTGAAAATCAGAAAAATTCTCCACAATGATCCCACACTCAAACCCTTTACTACTTTCCTTTAGGTCATCCCGTCCTGTCCGCATGGATAAGATTCGACCACTGTGTAAGGCCTTTCCTCCGCGCATAACACGAACAACTTGGTTTCTCTTCACCACACCATTTGTAATACCACAGCCAGCAATGACACCAAATTTGGAAGATTTAAAAATAGCCCGGATTTCTGCAATCCCGGAAAACTTCTCTTGGCAAGTTTTGTCTAACAGCTTCTGCATCAACTCAGTGACGGCTTCAACAGCACGATAAATGATTTGAAACACATGTATCGACACACCCAAGCTCTTAGACAGTACCTGAGCCCGGACATCAATACTCGTTTGAAAACCGACAATGACTGCTTTAGCTGCCGAAGCTAAAGAAACAAGAGATTCTCCAATCACACCAACAGTTTGATAAACAACTTCTATGTCGACCCTTTCAGAGGGGATCTGTCGCAAGGCCTGAGCAAGTGCCTCTACGGAACCATGGACATCGCCACAGAGCACAACATAAAGAGTTCTTTTGCGTATTCCCAGACCACGCTCCATAAAGGCTTCAGGAGAAATCATCAAGGGTCGCATCGAAACTTGAGTTTTCGCATGCACTTCAGTTGCCCAACGCGCTTCCTGCTCATTGGGCACAACTACGAAAGGCTCCCCCACACTTGGAGGGGAGGAAAGACCTGAAATGGAGGCGGCAAATCCAGCAGTAACTTGTTTAAGCGACTTGTTTCGATCATTTTTAATTGTACGAACCTTGCCCCAAGAAGACCCAGCGACAACAAGATCACCCTGAAAGAGGGTCCCATTTTGAATGAGAACAGTAGCTGAAGGTCCTAGTCCCAGATCCACTCGAGACTCGACAATGACACCACGGGCACGATCCTTAGGATTCGCCTTCAATTGTAATAAACTCGCCTGCAACTGAAGCAACTCCAGTAAGTCTGATACTCCTACTCCTTGATGTGCAGAGCAAACAGCTGTGACAACGGATCCGCCCCAACTTTCTGGCAGAAGATCGCGCTCTGCGAGTTGTCTGAAAACACGATCCTGATCAAAGTTCGCCTTATCCGACTTCGTTAAAACGATGACAACCGAATTCTCAGCCTCCTTAATGATACGTATAGCCTCCTCTGTTTGAGCTTTAATCCCTTCATCCCCAGCTATGACTAAAACAACAACGTCAGCAACACGTACACCGCGATCACGCATGGCACTAAAAGCCTCATGTCCAGGCGTATCTAATACTGTCAAAAAGGATCCATCTGGAATAGAGATACTAAATGCACCTATGTGCTGCGTAATCTCACCTGGCTCATGCTTGGTTAAATCAGACTGACGAATCGCATCAATAAGAGACGTCTTACCATGGTCCACATGTCCAACCACAGCAATCACGGGCGCCCTAGAGACAAGATCCTTCGGATCAGCCTGTCCTAATTCTTCAAGAATGGTTTTGCGAAAAACTTGCCCTCTTTCTAGAGCCTGAGCATTAACTTCAATGGAACAACCAAACTCATTTCCAATCAATTGAACAAGTGTCTCTTGCTCCAAAACATCGTTAGAACGCAAAACAACACCTTGCATAAACATTCTAGAAACAAGCTGAGCGGTACGCATTTTCATAGCTGCTGCTAAGCTAGCTACAGAGATAGGAAGAGCAACCTTAAGTTGTTCTGGAACAACAGGAGGGATGTCCACATCTGCTGTCTTAGGGGTGAAAGTCTTTCTCGAGTGTGATTGCTCCGAACCAGAACGAAAGGCTCCTCCCTTTCTGTTTTCACCGTGTTTACCGGAAGATCTAGAATGCGGAGCATCACCCTTAAAACCACTACCTCTCTCACGATAAGAGCCCTCCTTATTCCCAGGGAACCCAGCAACTTTGCCTTTTCCAACGAGAGGCGGATCAGAGAAATGCACAACTTCCGAAGGGGTACACTTCGAAAACAAGCTCTTGTCACGCTGTAGCGCACCCCCTGAACTAGAGGTCTTTTCCATTCTAGATGGGAACCCCCCCGTAAAACGACCCTTTGTCAGAGGAGTTGTTCTTACGGAAGGAGATTCAGAAAGGTCAGGAGCAGGAGTAACTGGAGCAACCATGTCCTTGACATGTTTTCCTGTTGGTCCCAGTTGAGCGCGAGAATGGTCCAAGCTATTAACCCAGTCAGGGACTCCACTATGAGAGCCACTTTCTTTTTCGAAACCGGGAGGTAACTTTGTCGATTGCTCCGGTAAAGTTTCTTGCTGCTTCAACCTACCCCTCGAAAAGAGAGATGGCTTTTTCTCACGACCAGAAAAAAAAGAAGACGGCCTAGCTGGCCTTTCCCCTGTGTGCCCAGAACCCGCCGTCCCTGATCCCAAACGGGAACGAGAAAAAGAATCAGATCCGGAAAACTTCGAAATGGGAGGACGACGCTGTTGTGAAGAAAGAGAATCAGAACGGACACCATCGCTCTCTTGAGTTTGTGTTGCCACAGAGGAAGAAGACACGACCCAATTCTTCTCTAAAGGAGATTCTAACTCTAAGCCTTCCGAACTTGACACACGAACAGAAGATTCTTCTTCTGCAGGAGAGCTTTCCAATGCAGGAGGTGCATTCTCACCCTCTGTACGAGCCTTGAGCTTCTTGGAGCCTGATCTTTTGCTCTTATCAGAAGCCTCTCCAGCCTCCGATAAAACGCAACAAGATGAAGGAGTGCAGCTTTCTTCAAGGGCAACAACTCCCTGCCCCTCCTGCTTGTCCTGCTTCTCCTGAAGAGCTCCCTCGATCTTCATCTTCAGACTGTCCTTCAGAGTCTCTGATATCTGCTCGGCTAATTGGGCATTCTTCACCTTCAGTTTCAAATTCTTTGCCAAAATTCCTCACCTTGTTCGTCGTTTGTTCTAGAATGCGAGAGGCCAGTTCCAAACTAATCCCCGGAATCTGAGCCAAGTCCTCCTGTCTCGCCACCAGCACTTTACGATAAGTATCGAGCCCTGCATCAATCAAGTTGTCGAGAATCAACGAACTCACACCGCTAATGGCCAATGGCTCGTCCAGTAAAGCTGACCCTCCATCAGACAACTCGCACCTTTCTGCGACAGCACGCCGACAATAGGTACTCCACTTGACAAGACCAACGCCCTGAGGCTCATTGGCTAAAGCTCCCAATAACCTGGCATTTGATCCCTTTTTGCCCAAAGCAGCCGCGTAAGAAGCGTCATCTACAACAACATAAGTTGTGCCCTCTTCCTCATACAGTCTGCGAACGATTATAGATCCGAGAGCATTTTGTAAAAACTCGCTCTTGTTAGTACTAAAGGGGAAGATTTCCACACGCTCATTCATTAATTCTCGTACTACATTGCGTATCTTCGTCCCCTTAAAACCGACACACACCTTAACAGGATCAACGGAAGAATCGAGAGAACGGACAGCGATCTTCGTCCTCAATCCTGCCTCACGAGCAATTCTTTCTACAACTACCGTCCCAGATTGTATCTCAAAGACGTTTTGTAAAAGGAGGCGATGCACAAACTCCGGACTAGACCGAGATAAAACAAGACTGGCCCCACCATCAGCAGAGTCACGCACCTCGAGCAGAAGAGCACAAACCCGATCGCCAACCTGAAAGTGATCCAAAGGCGACATGTCTTTACGGAAAAGGCAGCCCTCTACACGACCTAAATCGACAACGGCACCACCGTTGTGCAGCAATCTTTTAACAGAGCCGTGGACCAGCTTTCCAACGCAGTCCCTGTACTCTGAACAAATGACGTCGCGCTCAGCTAACCTCAAGCGTGCCATAATTGCTTGGCGGGCCCTCTGCGCTGCAATACGCCCAAAATCCTCAGGAGGAACACAAACAGAGATAAAATCTCCAATCTGAGCTTCAGGATGACTTTTCACGGCATCCTTCAATGAAATCTCCTCGTTCTTCTTGCCTACTTTTTCGACAACTTGCTTATTGGCCCAGATAGAGACTGCCCCTGTTTTGTAATCGACAGATACCTCAATATCTGGAGCATCTTGAACAGTTTTCTTTGCGGCAACAAGAAGAGACTCAGCAATGACATTCGCCACGGACTTTCTATCAAGTCCTTTCTCTCTCTCCATATACTCAAAGATAGCAATGAGATCTTTATTTGAAAGAGCCATAGAAAGAACCTTAAATATTGTTCAGCGAAAGACAACAGGAGAACGAATCCATTAACAAAAAAGAGGAGGGAAGACAAGATATCATCCCCACCTCCCTAGGAAAATCACCCCCCTTGAAGGTGTGCAGAGGAATGAGCCATCCGTTCAGCCGGCTCTAATCCTCTCAACGAAAGATGGACTTTCCTAGAATCCAAATCTAAACGAATAACCCTCGCGACCAAGCGCTCCCCCAACTCAACAGCATCCTCAACCCTTCCAATCGGACGATCACTCAGCTCATTGATATGGATTAGACCCTCACCACCTTTTTCGAGATCCAGAAAGGCTCCAAAAGAGCTCAACTTAGTGACAACACCTTCAACAAGTTGACCCAAGGCATAGAGAGCCCCTAGATCTTCATCAGACTGAGAGCCCCCCCCTTCACCATCTTTCAGGCCAAGCGTAATCTTTCGACTTTCTTTGTCGACGAATAGTACGACACACTCGACAGAGGCGCCCTTCCTCAGAACTTCAGAGGGATGATTAACACGCTTACCACCACCTATACTAGAGATATGGATCAGGCCCTCAAGACCAGGTTCAAGCTCAACAAAGGCACCATAGCTCGTCAAGCTGCGAATTTCCGCCTTTAGGACAGAGCCAACTGGATAATTGGTTTCGACGTTCTCCCAAGGATTTCTCTCCAACTGTTTCATGCTAAGAGAGATTTTGCCCTCTTCCTTATTGATGGCTAACACCACAGCATCCCGAAACTCGCCTCTCGAAACAATCTTTGAGGGATCAGCAACAGCGCTCCAAGACATCTCCGAAACGTGCACGAGTCCCTCAATTCCAGGCTCAATCTCCATGAATGCACCGTAAGATGTTGTGTTTGTCACACGACCGGTTACCTTGGTCCCAACGGGATACCTATCCTCGATCTCTTCCCAAGGACTCTTTTCGCGCTGCTTTAAACCAACCGCAACGCGGCCTCTCTCATGGTCGATGCTCAAGATCATCACTTCTAGAGTATCACCAATCTTTACCATCTCCGAAGGGTGTCGAACTCGCTTCCAGGACATATCTGTGATATGGAGGAGAACATCAATCCCATCCAGATCCAAGAAAACACCGAAATCCGTAATGTTCTTCACGACACCGGTCCGGAGAGCTCCCTCCTGGATTGTCTCCAGCATCTCGCCCCTTTTCTGAATGCGCTCCGCTTCAAGAAGCTCCCTTCTGGAAATAACGACGTTCTGCCTTTCTTGATTAATTTTGAGAATCTTGAACTCAAATGTCTTACCAACGAAAGGATCAAGCTCTTTCACCCTCTTATTATCGACCTGCGAGCCTGGAAGAAAAGCCTCGACCCCTATGTCGACCATCAGACCGCCCTTAACACGTCGAAGAACAAGTCCCTTGACAATCGATCCCTCAGAACAGTTCCTGAGAATATACTCCCATTGCCGCTGCTTCCTCGCTTTTTGTCGAGAAAGAACAATTTGACCTTTTTCATCTTCAGTTTGCTCTAAGAGGACTTCAATCTCTCCACCTACTCTGAGCTCGGAGGGATCGTAAAACTCACTAACAGAAATCAAACCCTCAGATTTAAGTCCGACATCTACAGCAACATAATCCTTCGTTAGATCAATGATCTTGCCTTTAAGAACAGCGCCAGGAGACGCGACAAGCTCTTCCGAACCGGAAACCTCCGGACCCCCATCGACCAACTCTTTGAACTCTTGCGCTTCATGAGCCAGAACATCCACGTCATCTAGGACTTCATTGGCGTCCCAATCGTTTTCGGGTTTTCGGGACATCGGCTACAATCTCCTGGGGGTAGATAGAAATAAAGCGGCATTGTACCAGTGAACCAAGTAAAGATCAATCTGAGGGAAGAAAGAGACGGAAAGAATAAGAATCCTTCCCTCGAATCGTTTTATCGCCCAATTAAGAAGGAAGTCGCTGAGAAGGCTTTATGAACACGATTAGACTGAAGGCAAGATAGAAATCGATCCACTTTTCTGCCTGAACTCCTGTCTAAGCAAGGCTAATTTACAACGCGAGCGGTGCCAGCTTATTAACTGCGTCTAGAGCAGCGACGATGTAAGCCTCAGAATAGGTTGGATAATTGAAAATTCGATCCGCAAAGAAGTCTACAGTGGCATTAAAGTGAATGGCTATTTGTCCTAAGTGGACTAGTTCTGTAGCGCGACGCCCAACAATATGGACTCCCATAATTTTACGAGTTTTTTTGCAAATAAGCATCTTTAAAAGCCCCATTTCATTGGTTTCAATCTCTCCTCTCGCCAACTCACAAAAGCGCGCATGCCCCGAGACAAAATCAATGTCTTTTTCTCTAAGAGAGACTTCTGACTCCCCAACAAAGGAAATCTCCGGAATGGTATAGATTCCGACTGGAAAAACTTCTGGAAAGGCACAGGATTCTGTTCCGAACATGTGCTGAGCAGCCAGTCTCCCTTGCTCGAAACTTGCGGCTGCCAGGGCTGGAGATCCTACGACATCCCCAACAGCATAGACATGACTAAGTGACGTGCGAAAGTACTTATCCACCTTTACAAAACCTTCTTCACATACCTCCACACCAACTTTCTCCAAACAAAGCCCTTTAGTATTTGCAACGCGACCAAGAGCGTATAGAAGAACATCTCCCGAATAAACACTCCCATCTGTGCACTTGACCTGCACCTCGTTTTCGAAACGCTCGATTTTCTCAGGGCATTTTTCTCCAATAAACTCCAGGCCAAGCCTTTGCAACTCCAGACTGAAGACCTCTCGAATCTCACGATCAAGAAAGCCAAGTAAAACATCTTTCTTATCTAGAAGAAGAACTGAGACGCCCAACACGGTAAAAAAACTGGCATACTCCGTCCCAACAATACCCGCTCCCAAAACGACTAAGCGTTTAGGTAGACTCTTCAAATCAAGAAAAGCTGTGGAGTCAAGCAAACGCTCTCCATCAAATGGCACCTCCATTGGATTGCGAGGAACAGAACCTGTCGCGAGCACAATATAGCTAGCTTTGACCTGTATGGTGACACGACCCTTATTGAGAATTTCCATGGTATAGGGATCTTTAAAACGAGCAAAACCATGTACAAAAAAGATTTGATTCCGATGAAACTGATCTCGAAGGGTCTCTCTTTGCTCTTTTTGAATATGCTCCATTCTACTTTTGACAGCGAAAAGGCTAAGTTCAGGGTTGATCCAAGAATCCGCAAATTTTCTTTCGTTACATCGTGTCAAAGTGACGATGGCTTGCCTCATTGCCTTAGATGGAATGGTGCCTGAATTTAAACACCCCCCGCCAATGTATTCGCCGGCTTCTACAACAAGAACTTTCTTCCCCAGCTTGGCACCTTGAAAAGCTGCCCTTTGTCCAGCTGGACCCGATCCAATAACGAGCAGGTCTACCTCTGTTGTCTCTACCATCTCTTAATCTAGCCCATTCTTACATGACCAAAATGCCTCGATCTTCTTTGCCATGCCACCACTCATCCTGTAAAGTTAGATTAAAATAAAAAGTTAGTACTGACCCTTCAATGAACCAAGGACGTCCCCATGAAGCAAAGAGGGCATAAAGAAACAGAAAAAGCCTGGATTGAATCCCTTTATCTTTGGAAAAAGAGAAATTTACTGGTCATTTCCTCCCCTAAAGGGAGCAAAGAGAAAGGCCTCGCCCTTGATTTACAAAAATTCCTTCAAAAAAGACTCCGACAACACCTAGAAGGTCCTGACAAATCTCCCTTCAACATGCCTCAAGACACGATGATAAGACTGGCAACCCAAGAGGACCTTTTACCACAAGAAGATTTCCTAGAACTCTATCGTATCACCTTCGGGCTACAAGAGGCGCGCGAAAACGAAGAATGGGCAAAAGAAGATGTCACCACACTACACATCATCAAAAAACAGCGAAGGTTTGCGGAAAAGACTAAAGAGATCCATCAAAGAAAAAACTGGGCACCCGTCTAGATCCTCCAAAGCTAGGCACACAAACTCACCTACCTTGAGAAAAATGTTCTTTCCCTGCTAGAGTCGGCGTGTTTTGTCCGTGTCTCGACTACGGGACTTCGATTTTTTGTTTTCTGGAGTTGTACTTAGCCTTATGTCTAGAAGAGTTTGCCAAATTACAGGCCGTGCTACCTGCTCGGGCATGTCATACAGCATGCGAGGTATCCCTAAAAAGAAAAAAGGGATTGGGCTTAAGGTTGCAGGTAAAAGCCGAAGAGTTTTCAAAGCCAATGTTCATAGGCAGCGCGTTTGGATTCCTGAACTTGGGCGTCCTGTCCTCCTTTGTGTTTCTGCAGCCGGTCTGCGCACTCTCGAGAAAGCCGGGTCTAGGAAGTTGCTCTCTCGTCTACGCAGGAATCCGAATAGGAAGAGACGCAGGAGGTAGTTATCACCAAGGTTGATCTGGGGGGCTCTTTCCCATCCGGACTAGATCCTCTGTCATGCGGATAGCCTCCTCATCTTTCAGTCTGCCACTTTGGATTTCCATCCTCATCTTCTCTCTTTGCAAAAGCCAATCTCTCTTGATGAGCTCTTTACATAGATGTTTGAAGCATTCCTTGGCCTTTTCTAGAGAATAAGCTGGATTCCCGAGTGCTTCAACCTGCTCTGCCTCTCCCTCTCCAAGCTCAAGAATTAACATAACAAGCCCCGCCTCCTTCGATCCTCGAACCTTATCTATAGCTGCTCGAACCCGTCTCCAGACTTCTATGAAAAGCATGCTCTCCTTGACAACCTCCAGTCCCTCTTTGACAAGATTGGGGTCCATCGAAAGTAAAAAAACGGCCAACTTAATAAATTCCCTTTCTAAGAGCACCCCTGAATGTTCTTCTCTATTTGATACATGGGGCAACGGGCCCTGTGTTTTTCCATAAAGAACGAGTTCAGATTTTTCTATCTGAGTTAAATCGGAAAGTTGTTGCAGAGCAGCATGAAGTAAAATGGGATCTTTCCAGGAGTCCATTAATTTTAACATGCTTTTAACCCATTTCGTTTTTTCCGCAAAAGTGGGAGGCTTTGGGAAATCTTGATGGAAAAGATAGGAGATGTAATCCAGAGGGTCATCAAAATGACTTTTCCACGCAGCAAGTCCATTTCGTAACAAAAATGTGTCTGGATCAAAACCTTGTGGTAGCTGTAAAACTCGTACATCTATCAAGTTTTGGATTAAAAGATGTCCCCATTTCTTTAAAGCTAATAGTCCAGCTTGATCTCCATCCGGAATCAAGTAAACTCTTTGAACACCCAAGTCGAGAAGGCGTTTCACGTGCATCTCAGTCAGAGAAGATCCGAGCACAGCCAAAGTATTTTCTATGCCGTTTTGAAAGAGACGCATAGCATCAAAGGGCCCTTCAACAAGATGAACAGAATGCACACGTGTAATCGCGGATCGTGCATGAGCTAAACCAAAAAAATGCTCACCTTTTTTAAATAAGGGGGAATCGGGCGTATTAACATACTTGGGAGACGACTTACCCTCCTTGAGGAGTCTGGAAGTAAAACCAACAACATGGTCTTTCCAAGTCGAAATAGGAAATACGATACGATTAGCAAAAAAAAACGATCCAGATCCTCGACATAATCCTGCTTCTTTTAAGAGAGAAAGAGAAATACCGGGAAAAAAATCTTGAGCATTTCGAGCTGGAGCAAATCCAATTTTAAATCGTATACAATCGGAGAGGTCAAAACCACGCTCCTTTCTTAGATATTCTAGAGCTTGGTGGCCTTGGTCTGTATAAAAAAGGACAGCTTGAAAAAGCTGCACAGCCTCCTGAAGACAGTCAAGAATCCTTCTATGATCATTTCCCTTCTGGTCCAGTTCTGTAGAAACAGACTGAGACAAAGGAATACCATACTTGTCCGATAGCCACTCTACCGCCTCCCGAAAAGAGTAACGCTGCACCCCCATCAAAAAAGAAATTACATCACCATGGGCGCCGCATCCAAAACAATGGTAGTGGGTACCTGCTTCATGGACGACAAAGGAAGGACTTGTTTCCTGATGAAATGGGCAAAGGGCTTTAAACAGCTTTCCTACTCGCCTACAAGCAAGATGTTCTCGAACAACTTCAATGAGATTTGCTGTTTCCTTAATACGACTCAAGCATTCTTTGCTGTACATCATGCTCCAATCTCTAAAGAGTTAAACTCAAATTAAGTATAATGTCCCGTTCCTTCGATTAGGACATTGAACTAACCTAATGATCTACTTAGATAACAATGCCACTACACCTCCCGACCCAGAGGTCTTACAGTTAGTAAGAGAAATTGAACATCAACCGCTTAACCCTTCTTCTCCGCATACTTGGGGAAGAAAAGCAAAAGAGCTCTTGCTGCTCTCCAGAAAAAAAGTACAATCCTGTCTAGGAGTACAAGAGGGTTTAACTGTATTTTGTTCAAGTGGGACGGAAGCAATCAACCTTGCCATTCGGGGGCTATTACAAGAACACCCCGGACATGTTATCACATCTGCATGCGAACACCCATCCGTTCTTAAAACATTAGAAAGCCTCCAATCGAATCAAAATCGCTTGACTGTTGTACAACCAGGGGCTCTCGGTATACTTACTGTCGAGCACATCTTGGAACATGCCAGAGAAGACACACGATTAATTGTTTCCTCGTCTGCAAACCACGAAACAGGCTTATTAACCGATCTGAAATCTCTCGCAGATCTAACACAAAAAAAAGGCTACCTCTTAGTGGTTGATGCCACAGCTCACTGGGGAAGGTTCCCTTTTACTTTTCATCCCGGAATCAACGCCCTCTGCTTAAGCGGGCATAAACTGCATTCCATTAAGGGAGCTGCTCTTTGTCACTTTCATGGAGTTTCTCCGAAAGCTATTTTGACCGGAGGCGGGCAAGAGATGGGACTGCGCTCTGGAACAGAGAATATTGTAGCTATTGCGGCTATGGCAAAAGCCATGGATATTTGCTCCTTAAATATGAAAGATATCGTCACAAACCTAAATAACCTTTCTCTCGAAACACGAAATTTATTAGAGGAATTTATTCCAAATCTCCTGTGGAACGGAACTGGTCCAAAACTGCCTCATACTCTCAATTTCTCCCTCCCGAACTTGGATGCAGATGTAACAGTTTTTCAATTAGATATGGAAGGTATTGCCGTTGGATTCGGATCCGCTTGTAATTTCAACGTAAGGACACCCTCCCAAGTTCTTCTTGGAATGGGATACGATTTAAATCGAGTCAACCGTTCCATCCGGGTGTCATTCAGTCGAATGAATACACTCGAAGAAGTTCGACAACTTTGCAAAACATTAAGGAAGATTCAATTCAACACAATAGCGCATTAGCTATGCTTCCGATCTACCTCTATACAACGAAGAAAAATTGTTTTTGCGCCCAGAGACTTACTCATTTCAATCACAGTTAATTCGATTCGACTGTGCTCAAAGTAATAAGAGTCTCCCATCTTGGGTGCTCTCCCCAATCTTTCCTGCAAAAGCTCATTAAGCGTAGACTCCTGCTTCGCCTCAAGGATAGAAATAGAAAACTCACGCTGCAATTGATTCACCTGCATAGAACCTGAAATTGTCTTCTCAACTGAGTAGGCCCCACTTTCCCTATATCTAGTGGAGACATCTCCAAAAAATTCTTCAAAAAAATTTTTCAGAGACGACCAACCTACTATTTTGTCCTGCCTGTCAGAAATAAGAAAAAAAGGTGTCTTTTGTTTCAAAAAATGGCTAAGTTCAAAGGAAGTAGAAAAGGGATTATATGACCCTAAAATGATCCTACTTTTTTCTAAATCGTCAAAGGCAACGCCTTCTGAAGGTAGACCGAGGAGGGCTTGTGCAGGAAAAAGAAAACGAGGCGCCCGTTCACTTGGAGAAAAACAGAGAAGAAACGGAGCCGAAGTCACCTTAAAGAGCTTTTTAGCTATTTCTGCAGAGTACATTTTCCCAAATAGGAAGGGAATATTATGTAATGACTTTGCTAAAGCTTTCATTTCCATTTTTCTAAGCTGAGCAAAAGTCTTAGTCTCAAAACGCAAAATGCCCTGAGAAGACATAACTTGGATAAGCTGGGAGTTTTCTCGAAGGGCCAAAAGAATATCCTCACGCTGCAACAAAACACGTTCATCTTCTCGACCCTTTACGCGAAGAACGTGAAAGATGCATTTAATCACTTTTTCCATCAAATAAGAAAAAGGTAGGATTAAATACTGAAGAGGGACAAGAAAAACAACACCAAATCTAGCGATATGATGCGGAAACCTTCTGCCTAAAAAGAGAGGAACCAATTCAGCAAAAACAACGACAATTGGAATATATAAAAAAGGAACAAGATGAACAGGAACACCTAATCCTTCAAAGGCATTCCTAAAACATTCTGACCCAAAATGAAGAGCGAACTCAATAACGACAAGAGTCGTAGTGAACAAGGCCTGAGGAGAACGAATAAAACGATAAACAGCTTGAGCACGAACGTCTTTTTTATAAATTTGATAGTTTAACAGCAAAGGGTCATAAGAGACGATCGCTACTTCTTGCATAGAGAAGAATCCTTCTAAAGCAAGCATTGAAATTGTTAGAATGATCCAGTTAACAGTTAACACTGTCGTTCCCCTTTACTATTTCTTTCCAAGAATTGGATATAAAGATGTTTGAGGAGGCAATTCTCCACAGAGAGTATATGGATACGCAAACCGTCTAATTCAATGACAGAACCAGGTAATAGCAATTCACGACACTGGGCAACAATCCACCCACCTAAGGTAGCTTGTCCGCACCGAGCGGATATTGTTATACGACTAAGCCGTTGAAAGTTCTCCAAGTCCATTCGGCCACTTGCAATCACTCCTGCGTCACCAATTTGCTTAAAAAAGCTCGGAATATGATCTGGAACAGGATCTGCCTTCCCCCAAATAGCCCGCATAATAATTGGTAAAGAAACAACGCCATTAACACCACCGAATTCATTGACCAAAAAGATTTGTTTGCTGTAGTTCTTCCCCAGAGAATTTAGTATAGAAATGAGTGAGCTTGTTTCTGGAATGAAACAAGGTCTCTCAAGAAAACGACGTACTTGGCTTAGTGTAAGCTCATTTTCAGAAAGAGCTTGTTGCACATTTAAAATTCCCACAACATTAGCAGGATGCCCCGAAATAACAGGGAGTTCATTCCCAGAAAAAGAAGCCAACACTCTGCGTAAATTCTCTAAGGACGTCTCCAAATCAAAATAAGTCAGCTCGTGTGTCGGTCGAGCGACCTCACGTACTTGCAACCTTGCTAGACGTAAATAACCCTGAAGCAGATTTTTCTCTTCTTGTGAAATGAGGTTCACATCTTGAGATGGGTCAACAGCATCAATTTGCTCTTCCAAAGAAGGCATACTGAAGTCTCTTATAAAGAAGGAGAAATATGCTGTCAGAAGATTAGCAATTGAGACAGCAATTTTTCTTGGATAGGACAGTCCCTGATGGATCCGTAAAAACAGCAACACAGTGGAACGTGCAACGGATATACTACGTTCAAGCGCAAAAACCTTTGGAACAATTTCTGTAAAAACAGCACTCAAAAACATCGGAATTGCAACCCTGAGCCAAGGATATGAAGAGTCTCTTAGTAAATAAGAAACTAAATTTTGACATAATATGCCCCCCATACTCCCTAAAAGCAGAACCGTCACAAGCACACTTTCAGGATCACGCATGAGATTGGAAACAGCAGCTAGGCGCGTGTCTTTCCCCAAATGAAACAGCTTTAACTGGGCACGAGAGAAAGAAAAGAAGGAAGCAAGGCATAAGGAAGAAAGAGCATGAACTCCAAGACAGAAAACGAGCAGGAAGATGACAGCAAAAAAGCCAATCATAACAGAGAGAACCTACTGCTCATCCAGCCAAATCGCAGTCTTATAGAGACCAGACAGTGGACAAAGAAGAAAAAAAACCGGAAAGAATACCCCGACCCCTCTTGAAACGAACCTCGGCTGCTATCTTTCGACCCTGACCCCGATCCGATTAGAAGCCCGGAGAACCTTCCGGCACCCCGGCATTGTATGGAATACACAACTGATCTAGCAAACAAAAAATTAACGAAGAACATCGGAACCTGATTCGCTTCTATCAGAACAATATGCCAACTCTTACCCAACTTAGGGATGCTTACTTGCTTTGGACAGGTTTGACCATTGTCTTTTTCCTTCTTGGACTAGCATCCTCGTCTTGTTTCGACTTGTGTACGAACATTGGCCTCTCTCTCATAACATTCCATTTATTAAACAAATCCCTAAATTTATTCTTTCCAAAAAAGATAAAATATCTGTTCTACTTTCTACTTTTCCTCTTATTTCTACACCACACGTCCACAACTCTGTCTTCCCACAAGAACGCTCCTAAAGAGCTGCCCTTGGGGGAAGGAAGCGAACTATCCTGCCTTTTTTTTCCAAAAGAAGCACATCTAACCCACAAAAAGGGACTTTGGAGGGTAGAAGGGTGGATTTACCTGCCTGATTCAAAAGGCCACAGATTTTGGACAAGATGTGTGCTGCCTAATGAAAAGATTTTAAATCTCCCAAATCAAGCAGGACCTTGGAGACTAAGCGGAAAATTTTATAGGTCTTTCCTCGATCAAATTCGTGTCGATCCTAAAACACTCTCCCTGCAACCTACAGAAGTCTCCTCTTTGATAACGATCTTCTTCACCCGATGGGCCATAGCAAGATGTCTATGGATGGAGAGAGTAGAACAACATCTGCAAAAAGCGTGTCCATCCTTAAAAATTTCTTGCCTTATTGAAACTTTTTTATTTGGAAAAACTCCACAACAAAACATGAAGCGCCTTTTCGCTTTTGCCGGACTGAGCCATATCCTTGTTGTCTCCGGGTTGCACTTCTCTTGTGTTGTACAATCTTTCCATTTCTTTTTTCGCATCATCCCTTATTGTCCGCTTCGTTTTCTTCTTCAGTTTCTTTTTTATACTCTTTACTTTTTTCTCATCGGACCAAGAGCCCCAGCCTTAAGAGCCTTTCTATCAGCCCTACTCTCCTCCTATGCAAAAATAATTGAGCACCCACCCAACGAGTTTCAAGTCTATGGATTTACTCTGACCTGCTCTGCCTGTTTAGATCCTTGCTCTGTTCTTTCCCTTTCTTACCAATTTAGCTACTTAGCAGTGGGAAGTTTGCTTCTTTTTCGCACGCTTTATCGATCACCCCCCTCTGGTTCATCTAAGTTCAAAAGAGTCATGCATCGGCTAGAAGAAAAGGGTGCCCAGAACCTCTGGATCACTTTAGTTCTTCTTCCACTACAGACCACCTTTTGGGGGACTTTTCCCTCCTTAGCTCCGATCATAGGAATCCTTTTCAATGACCTTATGACTTGGATCATTCAACTAGCCGGAATTGGTGTATTACTGAGCACTATTTCCCCTCTTTGGGCTTCAAAACTCTTCTTCTCTTTCCTTGGTGTGGTTCTTGATGCAGCCATTGAGCTTCTATGGTGGGCAGAGCTCAACTTATACCAAATAGAACTACCTGTTCTTTTTAAAAACAATCTTCTCATATTTTCCAAGTGTTGTTTCGCTGCTTTATTGCTTATAGGAGACCGAGAGTCCAAAAGACATCACCTTCTCTTTCTGTGCAAACATTTGACACAAAGAAATACACAACCTAGAATGCCTGCCCGTTTTGGAAAGTAAAATTATACAGAGTCAATGTGAGAAATTCATCTTTCTTGAAGTGTTTTGGGACCTATTTGCTTTTTGCTGTTTGTCCCTTATTCTGCTACTCAACTTGTGAGGAATGTTACGGAGAGGCCCCTCTCGGGAGATGTGTCCAAAAAGACTTCTTATTTTTTTCAACGGACGTTGACTTGAATAGGTCGAATACATCCTCAGACGTCGTCCCCATCATGGGGACCCAGTTTATTGAGGTGAGCACGACTCCAAGAGGGCCTTCGGGACAATCTGGCCAATTTGGCGTGGTCTCTGTGGGCCTCAGTGGCCATGTCAATCTAAACGTGTCCCTCTTTGGCTCATGCCACATTTTATTTGAACCCTATCGGTGTCACGTTTGCCTAGGAGCCCCCAGTTTTATTGCCGGAGGATCTTATTCTCTCCCTTTCGGTAGTCCCCAGCAATATTTTCTTTGCTTCTGTGAAGGTGTCTGGGGCTACTATTCCGAAGACCATCGGGACGGCTATCTTCAACCCCTGGGATTTAATATCGGGTTACTGGGCGTGAAGGAATGTTGTAAGGGCTTGGATGTAGGCTTGGCTTGCGGATTCTATCGAAGGACACCAAGAGATTTAGCCTTGCGCCCCTCTTTTTCACCTGGACCTGTCTTCTACTGTTCGCCAGAAATCTCTTGTCATCTCGACCGATATGCAACATTGGGTTCTCGTTGTGGTCTTTATTTCAAACAACAAGATGCCCTTTGGAAGGAAGAAACATGTTTCATTATCCCGAAGGCACTAACCATGAGATGGGAATTCTTTTACCAAATTGACTTAGGAGATGATCTGACTGTTAGACTATCCTATGTCCGATCAAGTCACTCAACCAAATTTGGTAATGCTGCACTAGGTATCAATCTAAAAGTGTAACTGCCTCCAATTGCTTTTTCTCTACTGATTTGGATACACCCCCCACTAAAAGAAGACGTTATGAAATATCGATTCCTTCTGCCCCTGCTTTTGATTTCTCTCTTTTCCCCAATGGTTCTGCGCAAAACCTACAAGGGTTATTTATTAACTGGCTCGAGTTTGCAGCCTTTGACTCGACAAGAAATGGAAAGGGTACATGGTACCTTCCTTGACTTTTCTTATGAAAAGAGGTGTTGGGTCAAGAATGTTATGAGTGGTGTCATGATCCATCTTATTGGTTCTTTGATCGACGCACTTGGACAACAAGCTAAAATCTACATGAAGAGAGAAAAAGTCAGACAAGAAAGAGAGATAGTCCAACAGGAGAAGAAGGCCCTGGAAATAGAGTTGGAAGAAATGCGCAAAATGATGAAAGAGAAGAAAAAACTCGAAAAGGATGTTTACTTTCTTCGAAATCTCTAATTTTTCGTAAATTAGCTTGTCTTTGTTCAAGGCTTTTAGTTAAAATTGGCCACTCCTTTTCGTTTTGAAACTCGAATTCGATCTAAATTATCTCTAGTTGGGCGATTTCATCTTCTATGTTTGGCAGTGCGTTACGTTGTTTCTCTTTTTGTCTCTCCTTTTTCGCTGTTCAGGCGATGGCGTTGCCTGTGAGCTTGCATTTTTTTAAGCAGTCAACTTCGCTTACCCTCTTGGCAAGGAGCGAGGATCTTCCAGAAGAGGGTTCGGATTGCTTGCTCTCTTGCTCCTACAGTGCTTCTGCTTATCTGAGTGATCACTGGACAACAAGCTGCGACTTTTCGTTCTTAACCGGAAAGACCGTAACTGCTCCCATTTTGGGAATAGGAGGAGGTATAAATCGGCAAGTTGTTCCAGAAGGCATGACTCCTTCTTTGTCTATTTCCTGTTACTCCTCCTTTGTGGAGATCGACTCAGGAGGTGGCCTCCTTTCTTTTCTTCCCTCTTTTTCTGTTGGAGCTACGGGCAGAAAAACAATGGATCCTATAGCTATTGAATGCTCTTTAGGGGGGCAGTTTTTCTTACCACAAAACGTGCAAGATCGTACCCTCCAAAGAGGAATCCTACTTTTCTTCGAACCGACCTGTTTTTTCTGGGCAACACCTGACCTTGCTTCTTTTGTAAGCACAAAGTGGAAGATTAAGTGCTCCGACTCGCTCGGAAACAAAAGAGTTGCCCCCTCTAGACTTCAAACTGAGTTGGCCGTTGGAGTAAGATATACCGGTCTAGAAGACCAGGTTTTCGGCTTCGAGACAGGATTTACAACATTGGATCCCAAGCAAGCTTTTATGACCCTTCAGGTGGCTTGGAAGACAAATTTTTAAATTAGATAATGGCTTTGAAATAACAGCAAGTATAAGGGGGAGACTCTCGATACAATGCATCGATCCTTGCTCAGAAGATGGGCTTTAGCTTTCTTCAGTTTAAGTGCCCTTCTGGCCTTAAGGTCTGAGCCTGTCCAACAATCACCCTACAAGGAAGCACAACAAGTTCAAGGTTCTTTCTTTTCGACCTTCTTTTCGGACGGGATCTTTTCTTTCCTAAGAAATCAAGTTCAAAAATGGGATAAAAGGGTTGAAGATCATTTTCATTCTGATGATCTGGTCATCACATCAGATCAGCAAAGACTTGATGATCTTTGTGCAGAAATTCAACTTTTGAACAAGGAAAAATCAAAACTTAAACAACAAAGAAAATTTGACTCCAAGTCTTAATAGGATTTTGGAAACTAACGTGACATTTCGAACGAAATCTCCTCATTGAACCTACAAAGAGTAAGGGACTCCTTATGCACTTATCAAACCTAAAAACAGCAATGTTTAGAACTTGTCTCACACTTATGTGTCCTTCTGTTCTACTTGCTGGTTCACCCCAACCATACGAACTTGATCAAGGGATAAACGATCTTCCGGACGGAAGGCTCTGCAAAATCCTTTCGACAGTTG
>NZ_QQBG01000015.1 GCF_003339615.1 Candidatus Similichlamydia laticola | reverse complement strand
CAACTTTCCCTAAATTGGTTCAAAGTTCCGGAAGAAATGAAGTGTGTGATCTTCCGCATTAAGATTTTTTTTGTTCCTGATTGTCCAGACTCTTCCTGCTCTACGATAGCGACTCTTCTCCCATGTTGCACAATTTTTGTGACACTTGACTCTAGCGTCTGTGCAGGTACTCCTGCCATGGGAACACCATTTCTAGCAGTAAGAGTGATGCCAAGAATCCTCGCTAATTCCTTTGCATCTTCATCAAATGCTTCGTAAAAATCACCTAGTCTAAAAAGAAGTAAATTATTTCCGGCTTGTTGTTTACAAGTATGCCATTGCTGCATCATGGGGGAGAGAGTTTCTAGTTGCATAGTTCGGTCTCTGTTTTTTTTCGTTCAGGGAAAGCTTTTTTCCATTTCACCCAGGAAGGTCACAACATCTTCCTTTAAACTTGAGAAGAGACACTTCTCTCGTATGGTATGCTCTTCTTGACTGGAAAGGCCTCCCCAATGAGGTGGAGTTGCGTCAACTTCTCTGAGTTTATCCTTTTGATCGAAATAGGTTTCTCGTGACTGCTTGGGAGAAAAGATGTCTATGTACCTTCTTGGTGCTACTCCTACAAAGGGTCGAAAGTTTAAGCCACTGCCTTGAAAGGGAGTGGAGCTCGGCTGACTGACATCTTGTACTTCTGTTGGCCAGAATTGAAGGGCTTCGCTTTTCGAATAGAGTTCTAGGTAGACAATTTCCCTCAGTCCTGCTGCAATGAGATGCTTAGCACATTCATGACAGGGGAAAGTGGTCACGTACATTATTTTGTTTTGGACTGAGACTCCTCGAAAGGCCGCATTGACGAGAGCTGCCATTTCTGCATGAACAGTTCGATGTTCAAATAATTTCATTCGAATGAGCCGACTTTGTTCCAAATTTTTCAGGACTTCTTGAAAAACACCTTCTTTTCTTAATTGAGAGATGTTTTTCTCTTTGATGGTTTGCAAAATTTCTAAACAACATTCCTCAGTTAGTTTTCTTGCTGGTTCAGTCGAAAGAAAACGAAAGTCACGAGAATCTGTGTCTGGACATTCATCTAACTTTCTTTCTGACCAGTAGAATCCTCCTGGGTGTTTCGGGACTTCGTTGCTTCCAGTTGAGATCACGTCTCCTTGAGAGTTCATAATGACAGCCCCAACTTGTCTCGGCATAGCACTAGAACGCAAGGCCATGGTTTTAGCGATGAACATTCCGACTTCTTCCGAAGTGGGAGTATGGAAAGGATAGCCCAAAATAGCTTCGAGGAAGCGTTTGAGAATCCACTGCATTTCCTCTGGATTTGACAGACTGAGAAAGACATCTGATAAGCAGAAGGTTAGTTCTATATTATGTGTACAAGCTGCTTGCTCTTTTAGATTAAGTTGTTTTGCTACTTTTTTTCCGAGATGATAGGGAAACGCAGAACGTTTGAAAACATTTTCTGATGTACGAGAGCGATCGTTGCGTATGAGGTCTAAAATTTCTTCGGAAGAAGAACCTCGGCATTTTTGTTTAAGGTTTTCTGTTCTGAAAGAGAAGGCTGCTGAGCAGCCAATTAAAAAAAAGTCTTTCCCATAGATATGGCGCATCAACTTAACTTCTTGGGGATGCTTAAAGGAGCGGATCACGATAACATGTTTGCCCGTGATTGATTCTCGAATCTGGCGTATTTTCTGAATGAGAAGAAGAGCGATAACCTCAGGAGAACCAGAGTCGACACGTAGCGAGTCACCCGCATTTTGTAAAAATTGAGCTTTCTGGGCAGGCGTGAAATTTTTTATATCTATTGTGGAACTGGAAATCTCGATCAGGATGGTCGAGACTTTGAGAAAGGAACACGTGAAACCATGCTTCTTAAAGAAGGAGGCAACTTGATCCTCTAAAGGTTGCAGCGGGACGCCGATCGGGGCGGCTAATCCGATTAGAATTTCGTTTTGAAAAATGATATCTTTCATCTGGCTGTCTGTTGGGATTTAGTAAGGTCGAGGCATAATTTCAACACGAAGGACCGAGTCTTGTCCTTTTTGTTTCGGTTCTTTGTAGCTCCAATTCACTTCAGAGTGTCCTGAGGATCCGCACTCAAATTCCAAGAATGTGTACGAAGCTCCCTTCTTCCTGTTTTTTGAAACACCCTGGTTTTTTAGGGAGAGAACACCTGGAGGGGGAATGGTGATTCTCCAATTTAACCCGTTGCGCATGACTCGATTAGGAATTTCAATTCTTAGGATGGATCGAGCCGGTAGAGTGACTAGGTGTTCCCTAATCTCTCCTGGTTCAATTTGAAGTGTAAAACATCCCCCAAGACGAGAAGATGGTTTCCTTGCCGAAAGAAGAACACTGGGGAAGTACCAGGTGAGGAACATACATGTTCCCAGGGCAAGATACCCATACAACTTTTTCATAGATACACCTTTCAGTTGGAGGTAGTGGTGCAGAGATCGTGACAGATGGCTGGAAAAGCAATGAAAATCAAGGTCATTCCTCATGTTATGATCGGTAAATTCGTAGCCATCCAACGAATCGACCTGAAATGAGAATAAAGAACCGTTATTGTGGTCCAGTAAAAAACTCATTGCATGCAAAGAGAGTCCAAATATAACCTCACCCGGTGTGGGCTCCCCTGTTCTAGGAAGGGATAGAATGGCAGATCGTTTGGAAGGCCCTTCGGTCTTCGTACGAACCTCCTCAGACTCCTCAGAAATTGAGGGAGGAAAAACGGACAGAAAGGTGGCTTTTTTCTCCCGGTCTTTTCTTACTAGGTTGAAAGAAGGTGGAGGCTGGCCTGCTCTTGTGAAAAAAGAGAAGACGCGTTTTTTTGAAAATGTGGGTTCTCACTGTTTTAGCTCGTTACGTATGGTCACTCCGTTAGTTCCTTTTCCCTTGGCCGTTCACAAATTAGAAAAACATCCTTGTGCTCCTTCAGATCGTTTTGCTTTGGACTCTTTTGCTTATGTTATGGTGTGGTGCGGCACTCGGCTCTTGTTTGATGGAAGCTGGGGCAAAGATGGAAGTGGCAATCCTCTGGATAGCGAGTCTATTTTCCGGATTGGTTCTCTTTCAAAACAGGTTGTGGCTAGCTTATTTTTTTCTTTAGCTCAACAAGGGAAACTCTTTTTGGATGAGAAGCTTGTTACGTTTTTCCCTAAGTTGGATTTTCCCCCTTCTTTTGAAAAAATTTCTTTGATGGATCTTTTAAACCACACTTCTGGTTTGCCTACATACAAAGAAGATCAAGTACCAAAGAGGTATTCTTCTGAAGAACTTTTTAAATGGGGATTGAGTTGTCCCTTACATTTTCAACCTGGAGAACGTTTTTTTTATTCTAATACCGGCTATGCTATTTTGGGTTATTTACTTGAGCAGATCACTGAAAATGCGTTCGATGATCTTGTCAGAGCACTGTTCAGGAAAATGGGCCTCTTTTCAACCGGCTATCTTAGTTCACAGCAAGAAGGAAAATGGGTCACGGGACACAAAAGAGATCCTTCAAACAGGGTGACACAAGAGTTTGGTGCTAGTTTGCATCAGACAAAGGCTTTTTCTGCAGCTGGCTTGTACAGTTCTCCTAAAGATTTGCGCCTATGGTACACGCGTTTCCTTGAATCGGATCTGGCCCGTAATACTTTGGAAGTATTCAAAAACAATCCTCCCAAGATAAGGTTTGATTCTCAACCAGTTGAAGAAGTGCGTTACTACGCTGGATTTTTCGTACAAGGTAATCTTCTGGAACATACTGGTTTTTTTCCAGGCTATCTTTCACAGGTCGTGCTCCATCCCGAACGCCAAGCTGGACTTCTTATCTTGTGTGGCAACGAGAATGCAGATATTCTATCCATGAAGAAAGAACTTCTCCTTCAATTTAAGGAGTTTTTTGGAGGGTAGGGCCTTGTGCTCTGCTGGCTTTATGCAGATCGTTTTTGATTCTTGTGCTCTTGTTTCGGTAGATATTTCTTGTTCTTCTCTTCTCCAGTGGGATGAAGTAGTGGAGCAAGGGTGTCAACATATCGTAACTGGGTCCAAAATCCTATGGGTACTTCATTACGATTGTGTGGACTTTAACTGGTTCAGTGGCCGATTGGCGTCGAGTCGTTTAGCTTTAGAGAATTTTCTGGAAAGAGTTCTTCCTGATTTCGAGAAACAGACTGAGGGTTTTTTACTTTACCGGGGTCCATACAAGTCTTTTAAAAGGCGAGTAGGGGAGTCTATGGAAATGCTCTGTACCCTTGACTTGATTTTACCCCGCGAAATGGAGAGATGGATTGTTTTTGAGAGGGAAGGAGAAAGCGTACTGGAACAGTTAGAGCAGTTTGCTACTTTTGAAGCCGGTACAATAGCGAGCCCCATTTTTGAAGGAAAATGGTCGACCACAGCTTTTTTGCGTCTACAAAGAGGTCAAATTGTGCGCGTGGCTTACCCATCAACAGTGGGATTTTGTATTCCTGCCTCGCCTTGTAAGAGTTGTCTTGAGAAAATTGCGCTCCATCTGGCTGAGGAAAAAGAAGAAGTACGACTCGTTCAAGAGAAGTTCCTGAAAGAGCAATGGGACCTTCTAGATAAGCTGTTTCTGTTTACAGATGCACCTCACCTAGAAAGAATTTTGGAAGGTTTTCAAGCAGCTGGAGGGGTAGTTGAGAATCGCTATTGAGAACTCATTTTTTGTAACAAGACCTCTCTGACCATTGCAGGGTCAGCCTGCTTACAAGAGGACATGACTTTGCCTACGAGAAAATTCAATGCTCTCATTTTTCCATTTCTATAATCCAAGATCGAATCTGGATGTTCTTCCAAGACAGAGGTGATCATTTTGTTCAAGTTATTTGTGTCTTGAGAAAGGGATAAGGAAGGATCTTGCTTTAGAATTTCTTCGGGAGACAAGAACGTCTCTACCATGTGTGCAGCAACCACTTTGGCGTTCTTCCCTGATAACTTTTTAGTCATAATTAGTTCGACAAGCGATGCTACATGTTGAGGCTTAATATCAGACATGTAGATCGGACACCGAAGCTGTCCAGAAAACTCGACGATGATCCAGTTAGCCAGTTGTTGAAAATGCTTACAAAAATGTGCCGCCTCCTCAAAATAAAGAAACAGGCGCTGGTCAGAAACTAGAACATAGAGTGACTCGGTATGGAGCGAATATTTTTCCCTGAGCGTGGCTCGTCTCTCTTTTGGTAACTCAGGTAGCTTCTGGCGAATTTCTTCTATTAGCCCCTTTGGGACTGGAGTAGGAGGAAGATCTGGTTCTGGAAAATATCGATAATCCGTTGCTGTATCTTTTGTTCTCATCAAGATTAAGGTTTTTTTTTGTGCATCCCAACGAAAAGTAGAAGAGAGAATCACTTCCTCTGGTTTCTTTTCTGGATGGGAATCGTAGCAACGGATTTGTCTCTCCATTTCTATCTTGAGGGCTTTGGTCAAGATGCTAATAGAATTGAGATTTTTGATTTCGCATTTGGGTCGAAAGGCCTCTCCTTCTTTACGTACAGACACATTAGCATCTACGCGAAGTTGTCCTTTTTCCATATCGCAATCAGAAATATTCAAATACTCAAGGATGAGTTTGAGTTCAGAGACAAAAAGAGCCGCTTCTTCGGGTGTTTCAATGTCCGGTTCCGTTACGATTTCAATCAAGGGCATGCCAGCACGATTAAAGTCTATGCCTGTTACACCAGGGAGATGCTTTAAAATAGCTGTATCATCCTCTAAGTGAGCATCTCGAATATGAACATGCTTTTCTTGGTCCCCTAATGGTATACAAACATATCCACCTTGAAGAATCGGATGGAAGAATTGTGTGATCTGAAAATTTCTTGGTGAATCAGGATAAAAGTAGGATTTACGGTCAAATCGAAGCTCGTCATGAATCTTTGACTCAAGAGCTAACCCTAAGCGAATAGCATGATTGACTGGTTCCTGAGATAACCTGGGCAGGGCCCCTGGAAGGCCTGTGCAACACGGATGGATAGACCTATTTGGTTCATCACCAAACGATGTTGGAGCTGGGCTAAATAATTTTAATTTTGTTTTTAATTGGACATGAATTTCTAGCCCAATAACAGCTTTCCAAGTACTCATTTTACAAAATCCAATGTTGGGGCCGGTACGGTAAACAGGCTGTTTATCTGGGATGCAAGCTCTAAAACAGAGTAATCTTTCCCTTGTGGAGCGAGTAGTTGACATCCCATGGGTAATCCATCATCGCAAATCGCGACAGGAAAACTCAAACTTGCCAAACCTGCCAGATTGGCCGGACAGGTGTAGATATCAAGAAGGTGCTGTTCCGTACAAGATAACTGTGTTCCAATAGGGATGGCTGTGCAGCTAGAGGCCGGCATCAATATTAAATCTACCTGATTAAAAAGGTCTCGATAGAGTCTTTTGAGGAATTGCACTTCTTCGAGAGCAGCACGGTAATAACTCTTATGTTGCATAGCTGAAAGATAATAGGTTCCTGTCAAAATTCTAGACTTAACTTCTTGCCCCAACTGGGTAGATCTAGTAACGGAAATCGTATCCCAAAAAGAAGGTCTCGTTATACGGTTTCCGAATCTGATTCCATCAAAACGCGCCAAATTCGTGCTTGCTTCAGAAGAACAAATAACGTGGTATGCTAGGAGCGCATTTTTCCAAGCGTCTAGCGAGCAGGAAAGGGGAACAAACTTTGCGCCTGCTTGTTCGAGCTGTGTTTTGGCTTTGTGAATAGTTTTTGATACAGTTGGTCCTGAAGATTCTAGTAGTGCAGGCGTCCATCCAATAGACACATCTTTCAGGTGAAGAGCCATAGGCTTTTCTTCGATTTTTCTCCATTGGGCATCAAAGGAACATTTTTGATTAATACAGGAGAAGAACATTTTTAGATCTTCTGCACTGTGAGACAAGAACCCGATTTGTTCAAGTGATGAAGCAAAGGAGACGAGCCCATAGCGGGATACGGATCCGTAAGAAGGTTTAAAGCCATACACGCCACAAAAAGAGGCAGGTAAGCGAATAGAACCACCTGTGTCAGATCCCAAAGAGAGTGGACACATTCTTGCTGCAACACTCGCAGCAGATCCACTGGAAGAGCCCCCGGCAAAGTAGTCTATATTCCAAGGGTTGCAAGTGACTTGAAAGGCAGAATTCTTTCCTAAAGCACCCATTCCAAATTCATCTAAGTTAACCTTGCCAATTAGAAGAGCATCTTCACGCTGCAAGTAGTCAATAACTGTGGCGTTAAATGGGGCGGTATAGTTTTCTAAAAACTTGGAGGCACACGTTGTTTTTTTTCCTCGAATATGGATGAGATCTTTGACGCTGACCGGCACTCCTGCGAATTTACCATACGGCTTTCCAAGGGCTCGTTTTTTATCCAATTGCCTGGCTTGTTCTACAACGTCTTCAAACACACTGAGAAAAGCTTTGACTTGTGGGTCGATCGTTTGAATGCGATTAAGGAAGTGAATTGCTATTTTTTCTGCACTTAAAGATCCTTCCTTAAAACATTGATTTAATTTTTTTGCTGAAAATGCATGCACTGCTGGGTCAGTCATCTTTTACTCGTTGTATAGAACAGGTGGAGAACAGATCAAGCCCGCTATTGTAAGTGGTGCTCCTTCTACGAGGCATGATGACACTACAGGTTCTCCTTTTCTTAGTTCAGTAGAGACATGTTCCTCTATTTCTTTTTGGAATTCATTTTTGTTGTTTAGGAGACTAAGCAGAGGAATTGATCGTGTTGCTACGTTTTCAATCTGCACACGGAACTGTTCTGCCTCTTCTGGTGTCAAATCAAGAGCTGCAAGTTGAGCTATTGCATAAACTTCCTCTATCGAGATAGATTCCTTT
>NZ_QQBG01000014.1 GCF_003339615.1 Candidatus Similichlamydia laticola | reverse complement strand
GAGGAGTAAGAGAAGTCACCTAAAAATGGCTCTAAGGCAAATTCGATAAATTCTCGGCAGACGATGTCTTTGCCTTGAATAACACACTTTCCAGTCTCATAAAGGCAACAAGAAACACCTGCTTTTTCTAAGCTGAAAACAACACGCGGAACCTTCCGTTTTCGGTTAAACCCACTCTCGAGAAGGAACGCTTCTAGCTCAGCCCATTTCTCAGAGTCCACCTGGATAACGCGTACGCTCATTTAACCTCTGTGATAACAAGGTGAGGAGACAGGCGGGGCCCATTATCACATTTTTTTCTTTTAGCCCCAACCTTACCGAAATAAGCGAGTTAACTAATTAAAAATTGAATTTTATCTATTTGACCAAATGCAAGCATACGTTCTAAACAGATGGTCTTCATCGCATCACGAGCCGCGCCCATATAGATTCTTGGATCGAAAACGTCTTTTTGCTCATGTAATACTTTCCTTACGGCGCTTGTCATGGCTAGTCGCAGGTCTGTATCAACGTTAACCTTTCTAACACCAGCTTTAATGCCTTTTTGAATTTCTGAAATGGGGACACCGTACGTTTCAGAAATGTTTCCCCCGTATTGGTTGATGCACTGCAAAAGTGCTTGTGGAATAGAGCTACTACCATGCATGACTAAATGGCAATGAGGTATTTTGTTATGAATTTCTGTAATCCGATCGACAAAGAGAACTTTTCCATCCGGTTCTTTCTCAAATTTGTACACCCCATGACTTGTTCCGATGGCAATAGCCAGAGAATCTACACCTGTTTCCTTGACAAACCTTTGCGCTTCTTCTGGATCAGTGAGGAGATCTTCTGGTTTAAACTGACTTTTTCCAGCTTTTGCTTTTTCAATAGATCCAATGCAGGCTAGTTCTCCTTCAACGGAAATGCCATGACGGTGCGCATAACGAACCACCTCTTCGGTTATTTGCTTGTTCTTCTCATAAGAGTTAGGTTCCTTTGTTTTGGGATCGATGGATCCATCAATCATGACACTTGTGAAACCTAGGTCTATAGCTCTTTTACAGGTTTCTAAGCTATCTCCGTGATCCAAGTGTAGGACTATAGGAATGGAGGGGTAGAGATCGAGGGCTGCCTGAACCATGCGTTCGATAAATTTATCTTGAGTGTATTTCAAGGCTCCTCGGCTGACTTGCATGATAACAGGACTTTTGCTTTCCTCTGCGGCAGCCATGATAGCTTGAATTTGCTCCATGTTATTAATATTAAACCCTGCAACAGCAAATTGATGCTTTGCGGCGCAGTCCAAAAGTTTTCGCATTGAAATAAGTGGCATAACATTTCCCTTAAGTTTGTTTCGGTTTACTTTAAGAACGGAGTCAGTTGTTTTTCGTATCCTGCTCTTCAGCGGAAGGAGGTGAGAACTTAGGGGAAGCTTAAAAAAGAGTTCGTACTCCTTGGCTTTATTGGAGTATCTTGTGTTTAACGCCGGGTATTGAGTCGAGAGGAGCTCGTTCCTTGGTTCCCCTTACACCCTTGGCTAACACAGATTTATTTTGTATTGTACACAGGATGCGCAGGAGGGCTGCCTTTCCTATGGAAGAAAATTCACGGGCTTCTATTTTGCGCTTGGCCTTGGAACAGCAGAATTTTGCTCTCTTGGAAGGATTCAAACGAGAAGGCTCTTGGTCTACTTGGGTAGCAAGAGACCGAGAACTTTTTGCAGAAGCCCTGGTCTCGGAGGGGAGAATTTTCGCTAAGGAGAATCTCCCCGGTCTTAACCGTAGAATGTTAGATTGCTTTGACCTAGCCTCGAAGGTTGCTCCTATGAGCCACCAGGTGGCTTATTTACAGGGGCAAGCCTTTTGGAACTGTTATTTAAATGGCAAATGTCCCGGTGCCCTTAGTCATGCTGTCTACCGTTTAAGGAGGGCTTTAGAGATTTCCTCCGTCCACACTCCCTCTTTACATCTGTTCCTACGCGTTGTCCTCGCTGCACAATCTTTTTGGCTTAATCCAGTTAGCCTTCTACAGGAAGCCTTTCAGCTTTCCTGTAGAATGATCTCCTCTTTGAAAATCGATACAGATACATATGTCCTGTGGGCTGAATTGCTTTTTTCCATAGCCAAGCATTCAGGAGAGATTGGTGATTATGTTAAGGCTTTGGATTGTTTTGCAAAGGCTCAAGAGGGGAACTGTAATAATGTTTCTTTCTGGATTTCTTACGCAGATTGCCTACTTTGTCTTTCACAACGCATCTCTGTTCCTGAACCCCTTTACCAAGCAGAGACACTCATTGCGCACGCGGTTAGCTTATCACCAGAGAGCCCCGACGCCTGGCTGCTTTTGGCCCGTTTCTATACGAGGTTAGTTTTTTATCAAGGATTTGACGAGACTTTAACTAAGGCTGAAGAGGCGTTTTCTGGTGCTCTTGCTAGGGGAGCCAGTCGTATTGAAGTCAGTTTACAATGGGCAGAATTGTACTATTTTGCAGGGCGGATTCGTCAACAGGTGCAATTTTTACGCATTGCGTGTGATAAGCTCCAGATTGGATTAGCTCTTGACCCTGCTCATCCAAAGCTGAACAGCTTATTGAGTTGTTGTCAGGCTCTTTTGGGAGCTTATGATGACAATTTGAGCCTTCTAAGGCAGTCTGAACAGGTTTTATTAGATGTTTTGGATCGTGAACCAGAAGAGCCCGTTCACCACTATCGCCATGCTATGACCCTATTGGAACAAGGAAAATATTTCTGTGACACACGTTTCTTTCAAAGCGCTTTGGTTCGCTTAAAAGCTGCTGTGGTACAAGTCGGGCGATCTAACTGGATCAACCTTGGACTAGCTCAAACGTATTTTCTGCTTGCAGAGGCAACAAATAATGCTTCTTTTTTTAGGCAAAGTTTAGATCAATTCAGAGAATGTGCTGATCTTTGTAAGGAACATCTTTGGGTACAGCTGGAATGGGCTGTGGCTTTGATGAGGACCTCTGAGACATTTGGGAACAGAGAGTTGCTTAATGAGGCCTTATTAAAGTTTTCTTCTGTTTTGGACGAATATCAGTCGATGGGTGTCGCTGTCGATGCTGAATTATTGTACCAACATGGATGTGCCTTAGACTTGCAAGGAGATTACTCCGGAGATGAAAGCTTTTATGATCGTGCTGTTCAAACCTTGGCACTTGCGCAGAACATCGAGCCTAATGCATTACATATCCGTTTGGCCTTTGCTTTTGCTTTGTCTCATCTTGCAGAGGCAACATGTGATCCAGAATGTTTTTTGAAAGCCTTTGAACATTACCGAATTCTTTCTGAAATCGATCCGGAAGATGATGTAATCTGGAGCGAGTGGGGGCTTTGTATTTTATGCTTTATCAAGTCTTCTGTTCCACAACATTACGTCCTGTCGTATTATGAGAGCCATCTTCAGGAAGCAGAAGAAAAATTTTTGACAGCATTAAGACTAGGAAGTCAAGGCGTTTTGTACAACTTAGCTGGAATTTATGCTATCCGTGGTGATGTTGAAAAGGCGTTACAATGTTTTTCGAAGGCAGTTGAAACAGGGACGATCCCTACCTTGGAAGAGGTCCTTGAAGACGATTGGCTGGAACCGTTACGTGGCGATGCTTTCTTTTTAGAAATGTTGCGCAATTTGGAAGAAAGTGCAAGTTCCTCTGAGGATTTGGATGACGACTTTTCTGTTTGGAGCCGCCATAAATAGTTCGAGTCGCGCTGGGAAGGAATAAACTTCAAAGGAGGACTGATCTTGAAAGAAACGGACTCAGAGATCATTCCAGAGCGGGGTCATCTTGTGCCCAAAAGCTACACTGCTCGAGACAGTTTGTTGTACGAGAAATTGTCTTATATCTTCAGCTTATCTTCACAAACCCGTTTTTGGGATGAGTTGCACCTTCTTTGTTCGCAATCTTCCCCCGAAGATTTGGCTCATGTTGCTCAGGGTTGCACTTCAGAGCAGCGCGTGTATCTGTATGAAGCTTTGTCTAACTTTGAAGATCAGGTTAAGTTTTTCGCTAGTTCAGGAAAGTCAACAAAAAAAGCCGTTGCCACTACTTTAGATGATGATGAGATTGCTGAGATTATCATGCATTTACCCGTAGATGAGGCTCTTTTGATCATCGAAGCTATCCCTTATGGCCGAGATCGACGGGTAATGGCTCTCTTGGAGCCTAAAAAAGCCGCAGCAATTTCTGCTCAACGGGGATATGTTCCAGGTACAGCTGGTCGTTTGATGTCTAGGGAGTTCTTTGCGTTCCAGGCTAATCAAACGATTGGAGATGCTTCTGTCTTCATTCGAGAGCATCCTGAAATTGATTTCTTGCGTCGGGTTTTTATTCTGGCCCAGAAGGGCAACTTGAAAGGTTTCGTTCCTTCTCGAGCTTTATTAATTTATCCTATGAATATGCCTCTTAAGAGGGTCACAAAACCGATTTCTCAAGCTGTAGGACCTGACTCTCCTCTTGAGGAAATCGTAGAAATTTTTGATAGGTATAAGAGCACGGATCTGCCTGTTATTGACGAGGAGGGTTGCTTGTTGGGTGTGATCACTTATGAAGACATGCTCGACTCTATTGAAGAAAGAGCAGATAAGACGATTGCACATATCTCAGGGACAGGTGAGGAGATTGAAGGAGATGTTCCACTTTTTAAGGGAGTTCTTTCTCGTGCGCCCTGGTTGGCCATTACCCTTTGTGCAGGATTGCTCAATGCAGGCAACTTATCACGCTTTCCAGTCAAATATAGGATACTTCTCCATTTCGTTCCCATGATCAATGGCATGTCTGGTAATGTCGGTTTGCAATGTAGTACCGTTCTTGTACGTGGTATTGCAGCAGGTTTGGTCCCAGAACGGTCGACCTTACCTGTTATTTTACGTGAAACGGCTATTGGGGCTTCTGCAGGGATTTTGTTTGGATGTTGTGGTGGTCTTCTCATTATGTTGTTACAAGCTGTATTTGGCATTTACGGTTCTATTGCTATTCATCCGTGGGAGTTAGGTCTTGTCGTGAGCATTGGACTAAGTGGAGCTTGTCTTTTTGCGACCACTTTAGGGGTCCTATTCCCTTTACTTTTTCAAAAGATAGGAGTGGATCCTGCTGTTGCTTCTGGACCTATTGTAACGGCTATCAATGATGTTAGTTCTACGGCCATGTACTTTTTTGTAGCTCAGCTAATGGTTCGTTTGCTTTTTGGTTAATGTATGTCCCTTTGGGAAGAGTTTAAGGTCATCTTGCGTTTCCATTTTTTTCGGGTTCATTCCTTCTTTTGGGTCCTGAAAGAATATGTCTGTTGTCCTAGTTTTGCTCGGATTGATATCACCCTTTTTCTATACTATTCCTTTTCTAATCCTTACCGACTTTGTAGGGATTTTTGGGAGGGAATGTGTGTGCATTCGATGCCTTATGGAGAGACCCCCCTAAGGACTTGGAGTAAAATTTGTCAAGAAATGGAAGTGAAGAAAAAAGATACGATTTTAGACTTAGGATCAGGAAGAGGAAGGCTGCTCTTTTGGTCTTTATCTAGGCTAGGATGTCAAGTAGTTGGTGTCGAAATGGTTCCTCATTTTGTTCATCGTTCCCGTTGTCTTGTTGAGTTTTTTGGTTTGTCAGATGGGGCCAGCTTCCTTTTAGGAGATTTATGTTCTGCCCCTTTTGGACAGGCAACAGCTGTCTATTTTTATGCTTCTCTATCAGATGAAGATCTCCTCTGCGATTTGGCAATCTGGCTTTCCAGTTTGTCTCATCGTCCACTTATCGTAACCGTTGGGCAGAAACTCTCTGATTATATTCCCAGCTTCTTGATTGAGAAGGAAATAGAGGGAGAGTTTGGATGGGGGAAGACATCTATTTATTTTCAGAGGTACCGAGATAATTCTTTGACATTGTCTAATACAACACCGTGACGGTAAACAGACCGAACAAGGCGCTGAAGAATACAGAGGCGCAAGTCCCGGTTTGTCACACTTGGCGGCACCAGATCAAAGAGTCCACTCAGATTCAGAAGTAACCTAGCCTCTTTAGAAAGACGAAAGAGTAGCAAACATGGTCTTGCGCCTTTCCAAGACATCAACCTTTCCCAGAGAGGATAGAAGAGCACTCTTGGTTTCTCCTATCATCAATGCTTTGTAATGTTTGTGTTGCCATGTCAATGTTCCCTTGTAATGAGTCACAAACCTTATTGGATTGATTTACTGCACCCAAGTAGAGATCGCGTACGACAGAATAACTTGTTCGGGCTGTATCCACTAGCCCAACCTCTAAAGCACCTTTTCCTGTTTTACAAGATTCCCCAACGACTTGCATAATTCCAGGAAGCCTAGCCTTGTCCATCTTCAAAAGTTGGGCGCATCCCACTAAAGCACACCCTACGGTGGAGAGAGAAAACAGACCACTCGACTTGGATCGCATGCTAGCACCATAATGTCTCAAGTCTCTTAAGACGTTATGCCAATTCATTTTGATCGTAGATCCCAAAAGTCGGTGCGATTTCAAGTTGGAATGAGAAACCTTCAAGAGAACCGAGCACATCCGATAAATCGGATCCATCATTCTTCTGCTTGTATTCTGAGAGTCGACATGACCGCTCTCTATGGGTGCAGAAGCCCCTGTCTCAGATAGCAGCCCCAGCTGCTGAGCATGTCGTGCTGAAGAAAGCACTCCCTCTGCCTGTTCCCGCTTCCTCGATTCTTCCCGCTGCCGACATTCTTCCTCTTCTGGGATTTCCTCCCCGAAGGCTCTCGCTGCGTAAGCAGAAACCCGAGAAAGAGCCTTCTTTTTCTCTTTCCCCAAAAGGTGACAACACTTGCTGACGATCCTGTTGATCAAATGGCACGTTCTCAGCATTTCTATTACCAGCGGGCTTCACCTAAAGACAAGGAGTATAGAATAACGAGGAAAAGACGTCTCATTGTCTTTTCAAGATCTCATCTAAAGCATTTTCTTGCATCATGGACATTTGTCTGATCAACCCAAGGGCTGAGCCATCTGAATTCATAGAAGCAGAAAACGTTTTGGCTAAGAGTTTAAAACTTGCGCCTCTTTGTTCCTGTTTCAACCGGATGGTATCATGATTCAATTCAAGCTTTGTTATTTTCTTTTGGCAACGTTCTCCAAAGATAGAAATGGCTGCTTGACCAATAGCTAGACCCGCTCCAAAGGCCTGTGCAGCTAATCCTACGGGTCCTCCTAGAAAAGCTTTGAGATAGAGACAAGAGGAAGCCAATTCAAGAATCCTTGCTGTTTTAGACTGCCAGTTGGAGGTCGGTTGACTAATACACCTTTTCGATTGGATACCCCAAAAGACACTCGCTGCAGAACAGGCCAAGCCGAACATCCCTGTAGTAGAGACTCTTCTTGTTCCAAAAGTTCCCCAGGGCAGTAATCCCGAGATTAAAGCAGTTATCTTAGATGCAGCGTGACTCATCGAAAGCCTGTTATGATAACAGTTTTGCTCCTGAATGTATGCCCGGCTTATCTTACTGTCTTTCTTGTAATCGGCATGACAAGCCTCTGTCTGAGAAACTAATAAATCTTGAAGGGAACAAGATAGACTAACGGAGCGCTCAAGATTTTCCTGTACGGGGTGTTGCTTTATCGTCATGGAAAACTTACCAACGCATGTTTTTGAGAAACTTCGTTTCACAATCTAAAAGAGAGTTGATGATGTGCCCGAAAACCTTAACGAACTCTGCGCGCCTAGAAACTTCCTGAGACATCCTAGAGTAAATCAACTTAGTCTCGTAGCTTCCCTCTGTAAGAGTATGCAATACACCGTTGATAGTGTTTCGCTTCTCTTCCTCCGTATCCCAAGAGAAATGGCAACCCTTAAATTTGGGAGAAACAGATTGAATGGCATTAACAATCTCTGGATATTTCTTAATATCTTCCACACGGTCAGGAAGGGTAGGCAACTTTTGTAATAGAAAGCGTAGCTTTGAACGCACCCTGTTTTGGGCCTCTAATTCATCTAGTAGAGCATGGATGCTTTGATCGGATTTCTCGACTTGTTCACCTAAGGAGGCAATGAGCTTACTGTCACAGATCACGGTTTGCTGTCTCTGATCTATTGGTCTGTTTACAGCAAATGCAACTTCGTAAGGTGATTTGAAAACATGCTGCTCTCTTTGGATTTGTTGCGGAAGAGGGACAGCTATTTCTTGAGGAATAGGCAAAGCAACAGAGGGGGGTATTACCTCCTTAACAGGTGGTAAAAGTTCAAGATGAGAAGAAGAAGCAGTCTCTAGGTAAGCGAGGGCTTCCGCTGTTTGTTGCTGGTATCCTTCTTCGTACCTTTCTAAAAGGCCTCCCACTAGCTGGTCTAGGTGATCCTCTCGTCCAGTTTTGAGAAATTGGTAGGCTAGAATAGATAGATGATCTCCTTTGAATCCGTTAGGACACGCATTTTTAAGAAGTTCAAGGAGAGCTTGGGCCTGTTTCAGGATGGTTAGCTTTTTGGGGCTTCGCCCGTCATTTTTTTGCAACTCAGATACCGAAGAAAGAAGATCGCACACTGCTTCGGCAAGGGCACTCTGATCCACCACCCTTTGTGAAGCCCTTTTGAGCAACCTCTTTCGTAGGCGAAGGGCAGCAAGAACCAGAGAACATCGATCATGATCTTGGCGATCCCAAAGAACAGAAAGAGTTCGGTCAATAGTCTCACTTCTTTGTCCAAGGTCACCTAAGCAATCAAGATCGTGTTCCATAAAGAAACCTAAAAAATTTCAGAGCGGGATTCTAGAGGTGTTCGTACAATAAATCAAGAGATCAGATGAGGGAGAGATGTGAGTCACACCTGCCTATTTTCTTGTCGTGGAGAAGATCCACCTAGTCAAAAAAAGAAAAAAAAATTGAAAAAAGCAGAACCGATCATTCCTAGTCCGGTTCTTTTGCCATCTGGACTGCGTGATATTAGAGGGCAGAGACGTGTTGTACAGCAACTCAATATGCTTTGTTCCGCGTGTTTGAAGGAATATAAGCCTCTGCCTCATCTCCTCTTTTGTGGGCCTCCAGGATTAGGGAAAACGACATTTGCTCGTTTGTTAGCTTATGAAATGAAAACAACAATTGAGGTTATTTCTTGTTCATTTATTCATTCTCCTTCTCACCTCGTTTCCGTTTTATCTCATTTGAAAACAGGAGATATCCTTTTCTTAGATGAGATGCATGCTATGAACAGATCTTGTAGCGAATCTCTTTATCATGCCATGGACCATTTCGCTCTTGAAATTCTCCTAGAGAAGGGCAAGACATCTCGTCCACTGGTTGTGCCTCTGAATCCCTTCACCTTGATTGGAGCAACAACGCATCCAGGCAGGCTTTGTAAGCCTTTTCTTTCTCGTTTTGAAGCTGTACTGGTTTTTGAAGATTATACTGTAGAGGAACTGATGGAGATCGTCCTATCTGCGTCTGAAAAATGGGATCTAAAAATGGAACAAGACGCTGCAGAAGCCATAGCGATTCGCTCCAGAGGCACTCCTAGATTGGCTCTCCATTTTTTAAAATGGTCCAGGAGGTTCTTATTGTCATCCCGAAGAGAGTTTTTGTCCGAGCAGTGTGTGCTTGAGGCCTTGGAACTTTTGGGACTTGATGCAAAGGGGCTTAACTCGATTGAGAGGAAGATTTTGGAAATTATATTGAACCTTTATGAAGGTGGCCCAGTTGGTGCGCAAGTCTTAGCTTCTCATATTGGAGAGAGTGTGGAGACGCTAGAAGAGGTTTATGAACCTCATTTGTTAAGAGAGGGATTTTTAATCCGTTCCTCTCGTGGGCGCTGTATAACCAAGAAGGGTAAGGCCCATTTTCAAGGTTAATCTTCCTAAGGGGTTTGTAAAGATTGAGATTCAAAGCCTCCCTTGAGCTTGACCCTGAATAAAAGCTTCGATAAATGTTTTTACATGAATTGTTCAAGGGGCATGCTGTGTGCGCTCGCCCTCGTTCGAGGTGTTTTTCGTTGTGGAGATAAAAAAGTGTCTGTGAGCCGTTTGTGCAATTACTTAAGATTTCTGGTTTGGGTTGTCTTTTTTTCCCTTCAGATACGACCTCTTTGGGGAACTGCCCCTTATTTTATCGAAGTCCCTGGAGCTTTGTCCTATGAGACAGATTATACAACTGCTTTTCGAAGGGCCCTACAAGATGAAAAACTAATTTTTGTTCTTTTTACCCGTACAAGGGGGAAATGCTCTTGTTGTGATCAAGTAAGAAAAATTTATTTTGAGTCACCCTCTCCTCTAGCATATTGGAAAAAATTTTTTATTTTCTGCTGTATAGAGGTCGAAAGAGAACCCGCTTCAGCACAGTCTCTTTTCTTGAAAAAAATGATGACAGGGAGTTCTAAAACAGACATTTCCGTTCCTTCTTGTGTTATACTCAGCACCACGTCTTTGAACCATTTGCCTCTACTTTCGCTTCCCCGAACACAAGAGGAGATTGAGGCCTATCTTGAAGAGTCTATTTTGGCTATTCCTGGGTGTTGTGAGGGGAGAACACATCCCTTAGGTCAATGACACCGCAGCTAATCACGAACTTGAGCCCTTCTTCCATAGAAAGGTCTGTTGGAACGATTAATTCACGATTGACAAGCAGGATGAAGCCCGTGGTCGGATTAGGCGTTGTAGGTACAAAGACAGAGATAAAGACGCTCTCAGGGTTTCCTTTGTCCCATTTTCCTTCCTCTTTGATGAGAAATGCAAGGGCGTAACTACCAGAATGGGGGAAAGGCACCAAAACAACTTCCTTAAAAGGAGCTTGGGAAGATGCGACAAAGGACTGCATGACTTCCCTAGAAGCCTTGTAGACAATTCTGACGAATGGGATTTTATTGAGTAGATTCTCTCCTACTTCCACCATTTTTTTGACAACATACCACCTCGTAACGGCACCAATCAAAACGGTTGAAATAGCCATAATGGCTAGAACAGCAACTTCTACGAGATAGAAGAGCAATCGATGTTCGTAGACGACGTTCGTTCCTAACAGAAAGGAAATACCTGAAACAAAAGGAGTTGTCAGAATTCTTAGCGCGAACTTGGCAACAAGAGCGGTAGTGACAAGAGGTAATACGATAGCCAATCCAGAGAGAAAGTGATTCCGAATAGAGTTGCCTATCTGTCTTTTCTTACCTTGAGCCATGAGGGCGCCTACGGAGGTTTTTTTTCCTAGAAGCGAAAGGTGGAGTAGAGGATGGATCGGCTGTACGCTGTAAATCTAAGCTATAGTGTACGAGGCCTTTCCATCGAGTCTTCTGAGTCAACAAATCAACTGAAGTAAGCTCAATTTCCATTGTGTCTCCAGATTTGTAGATTGTGCCTGTTCTGGACGACAAGAGAAGATTTTCTTCATCGAACGTCAAAAACTCTCTGCTAACATGGGAAACATGTAGAAAGATTTCAAAGGAAAGCTCTAAAAGTTCTAAGATTACTCCTGACGCCCGAACCTTCGTTATCCTTGCGAAAAAGACGTTTTTCCCCTCTGCTAGAAATCTAGAAAGTAGGCGCAATTTCTTCAGAAGAAGGATGCTTTGTTCTGCCTTAGCACTGTTTCTTTCTGTGCTGGATATAAATTTAGAAATGTCCTGAAGAGCTTGAAGGGGCTCAATTTGACCGAAAAGTGAACGAATAACAACAAGATCGGAATAGCGACGAATCGGACTTGTAAAGTGGCAGTAGTGCTTCAACCTCAGACCAAAATGCCCGATATTGTCGACTTGATAAAAGGCCATTTTCATGCTTCGGATGTACTCGAGAGTGAGAATACGGCCAAAAGGAGTCTGGCTAGCTTGATCTAACAGGCCAGGGACATCAACTTCTTCGCTATTTTCCACCCTTTTTATGGGGAAATGACATGCCTCAACTTGAGCTAGAAACTCTCGAAAAGAGTCCTCAGAAGGTGGTTCATGAGCTCTGTAAATTGTCGGAGTTTGGTTTTCGGCTAGATGACGCGCTATAACTTCATTTGTCTTGACCATGAACTCTTCTACCATTTGGTGTGTCACATCATAGGGAATACGCTGAAGAGATATTGTTTCCCCTCTTTCATTGCATATTACTTTCATCTCGTCGAGATTCATGTCGACAGCACCACGGAGCCTTCTCTGGCTTTTCAAAAGTAGGCAGAGATCGACCATCATTTTGAGTTGAGCAAATCTCGGGCTTTCCTCTTTTCCTTTGTCTAAAATCTCTTTTGCTCTTTCGTAACTGAGTTGTTCCTTGCTTTCAATGACGGAGCGAACAATTTTGTAATTAAGTAGATTGCCTTCAGCGTCGAAATTCATGACAACGGAAACCGTAAGGCGAGGGACACCAGCTCGCAGGCTGCACAAATCATCTGCTAGGGCATGAGGCA
>NZ_QQBG01000013.1 GCF_003339615.1 Candidatus Similichlamydia laticola | reverse complement strand
TCAAAATGTGCGGATTTGATGATTTGCATCCCATGGGTTGGGATAGTTTCGGCTTGCCTGCTGAGCAATATGCTATTCGTACAGGGACACATCCTCGAGAAACTACAAAAATGAATATTAATGCCTTTAGGCGACAACTTCAGTCTATGGGCTATTCATACGATTGGGAGAGAGAGTGTGCAACATCTCATCCCGGTTTCTACAAGTGGACTCAGTGGATGTTTTGTCTCTTTCACCAAAAGGGACTCGCTTATGAAGCAGAAGTCCATGTGAACTATTGCCCCGAATTGCAAACGGTCTTGGCAAATGAAGAGATAGAGAATGGGTTAAGTAAGGAGGGTGAACATCCTGTTGTTCTGAAGCCTTTAAAGCAGTGGCTGTTGCGTATTACTACCTATGCCGAGCGATTGATCGATGATCTGGACTTATTGGATTGGCCAGAAGAAATTAAGAGCCAGCAACGATTTTGGATTGGAAAGAAAGAAGGGGCTGAGGTTTTTTTTCCTGTAGTGGGAAGGAAACTGTCTTTAAATGCCTTTACCACACGTCCGGAAACTCTTTTTGGGGTCTCTTACATCGCCTTATCGACGTGTCATCCCCTTGCAGACCAATTGGTTCATGAAAGTCGTAGAGGTTTACTTGAGGGTTATCGGCAAGAATGTTTAGCCAGTTCAAGGGGACAGATCACTTCTGGTTTGTTCCTAGGCGCTTATGCTGTCAACCCAGCTGATGGAGGGCAGGTTCCTATTTGGGTAGCTAGCTATGTTTTACCTCATGTAGGTTCTGGAATTGTAATGGGAGTACCGGCTCATGACGAGAACGATTACGCCTTTGCAAAAAGCAACAATTTGCCTATTAGAATTGTTGTCCAGGGAACTGCTCAGGAAGATTCTATGCCTTATGTTGGTATTGGCTCCTGTCTAGAGAGCTCTTCAGAATGGCTATGCCTAAATGGTCTAACTGTGTCACAGGCAAGGGAAACCGTACTAAAATGGTTGGAGGAGTATGACCATGGGCAAAAAAGAACCACCTACCGACTGAGGGATTGGCTGTTTTCTCGCCAGAGATATTGGGGCGAACCTATTCCGCTTCTCCATTTTGCAGATGGATCTACCCGAACCTTAACGCTAGATGAACTCCCTCTTCTTCCACCTCAGCTTCAATCCTATAGGCCTCCTAAAACGGGGTTAAGTCCTCTAGAATCTGACCCTCAATGGGTATTTATTCAGGATCCGAAGACTGGGTTGAGGGCTAGAAGAGAAACAAATACAATGCCTCAATGGGCGGGTTCTTGCTGGTATTTCCTTCGGTTTTGCGATCCTAGAAATGAAAGGGAGTTCTGCTCAAGACTTGCACAGAAGGCATGGATGCCTGTAGATACCTACATTGGGGGGGCTGAGCACGCTGTTTTACATCTGCTTTATGCGCGTTTTTGGCACAAAATTTTATTTGATTGCGGCTTAGTCGTGGACCCTGAGCCCTTTTTAAAATTGAAAAATCCAGGAATGGTTCTGGCCCCTTCTTTTAAAAAAGGAGGTGGAGCCTATGTCCCTGTTGATCAGGTTGATAATTACGGAAAAGATTATTTTCTGAGAGGGACAAAGGAAAAGTTGTCTTGTCAAATGGAGAAAATGGGGAAGTCGAAGTTGAATGGTGTATCCCCGGATGACTTGATGCAGGATTTTGGAGCAGATGCTTTAAGGCTTTACGTTGTTTTTATTGCTCCTCTTGAAAAGGAAAAGGTGTGGTCACAAGATGGTTTGTCCGGGTGTAAACGTTTCCTCAATCGAGTCTTTTCTTTTTGGGTAGAAGGGAAAATAATAGACCACCCCCTCGAAGAATTAACTGAGTTTGCTACGGTCTTTGCCAGGAATTTCCAAGGTATTCTCAAGGATTATGAAACGTGGTCTTTCAATACAATTGTCTCCAAATTGATGGAGATTGTGAATGCTGCAAAGAAAATTAATCTGTTCCCTCGAATTTGCTTTGAGATTTTTCTGAAACTTCTTTCTCCGTTAGCCCCCCATTTGACTGAGGAGATGTGGTCTCTTTTGGGGCATGTTTCTTTGCTCTGTGAACAAGATTTCCCATCTTTCGGGCCTTTTTGGGCCCCTTTTCTTAAGAGTGAGATGGTATCGGTTGTTGTCTGTGTAAACGGCAAAACAAGAACTGTTTTCTCATGTCCAAAAGGGAGCTCACAGGAATTCGTTCTTTCTCTTGCTCAGCAGGAGAAGAGTGTTCTTCGTTCTCTCCAAGGGGCAGAGGTGAAGCGAGTCGTTTTCGTGCAAGATAAAGTTTTGAATATATTAGTGGGTTGACGTCATGACTGTAGAAGAAGTCCCTGTAGCTGTCATTGGATCAGGTCCGGCTGCACATACCGCAGCGCTCTACCTCGGGAGAGCTCATCTCACTCCCCTTGTCTTTGCAGGATTTCAATCAGGTCCAGTGGGTGGGCAATTGATGATGACTACAGAGGTAGAAAATTTTCCAGGGTTTCCTGAAGGGATCACGGGGCCAGAACTGATGGTTAAGTTTCGTCTTCAAAGTGAAAAATTTGGAGCAAGGGTCCTAGAGGAAGATGTTATTTCTATTCAGGAAGAAGATAAGAAATTTCTAATACGTACAGATAAACAGTCTTTCTTAGCAAAAGGTGTCATTATTGCGACAGGAGCGACTGCTAAAAAATTGGATGTTCCTGGTGTCGATCAATTCTGGCAAAAGGGAATATCTGCTTGTGCGATTTGTGACGGTGCGCTTCCTCTTTTCCGTAACCAAGCTATTGCCGTAATCGGAGGGGGTGACTCTGCTATGGAAGAAGCTCTCTTTTTGACCCGTTTTGCGAGAAGGGTACATGTCATTCACCGAAGAGAGTCTTTCAGAGCTTCACCCATTATGGCCAAGCGTGTCCTTGAACATCCAAAGATTGAGGTCATTTGGAACTCGGTCTTAAAAAAGGTTGAAGGCGCTGGTAACTTGGAAACCGTTCATTTGGAAGATGTTAAATCAGGAACAGTTTCTCCTCTCCCTGTGAAAGGGCTTTTCTTTGCAATTGGGCATCGTCCAAATACTTCCTTTTTAGGCGATTTGATCGATTTAGATCATGTAGGGTATATTTCGGTCACTCCTGGAACCAGCCGGACAAGCCGAGAAGGCATATTTGCTGCCGGGGATGTGGTAGATCCCCACTACAGACAGGCCATTACAGCGGCAGGTTCTGGGTGTATTGCTGCTCTGGATTGCGAACGGTGGCTCGCCCCTAGGTTTCCTTAAGAGAGGTTCTTGGGTGGTGTGTTGGGATTTGGGGGGTCCTCTTCCCAAGTTCGGGCTTTTTTGTTAACATGATGATGTCCTGCTTTGAGTTTTTTGTTCTCTTTCCAGAGTTGGCTGACTTCTATTCTTAAAACTCTCACGAAGTTCCAATGTTTTTTTTCTCAAGATTCTTTCGTTCTGTCCTTTCAAAATGGCGTGCGGTTTTGTCCGTTTTCCTTTTGTCTGGGACTTACTGTTTCTGTTTATCTCCCAAAGGTGTAAGTGCCTGGACAGGAGGCAATCGGAAGATTGCCTTGGGTCTTTATGGTGAAGGCGAAGCCCTTTTGAAAATAGCCCTCAGTGAAAGCAAGAAAAGTCAGAGTCCCGAGGTGAAGAATCGCCTTGTTCACGTTATTTCCAATGACTTGGCTGCTTGTTTAGAAAAAAGGGGACGGCATGAAGAAGCCGCTAGGTTTTATCGTGCTATTGTGGAGCTTGCACGAAGGGGCTTCCAAGAGGTACAGGTTCATCATGTTAGTGCGTTGCGAGGCTTGATTCGTTGCCACTTAGTTCATTCTTTACCAACAAGTGAACTGGTTGAGTTGATGGACAAATGGCACCCTCAGGTACCTGCATCCTATTTCGTGGGGTCTACCTGGTTTCTTATGCCTTTTTGCTCTTCGTTTAGCGATCCAGAACCTTCGGTTGTAGCTTTTTTGAGCGATTTTTTTAATTTGAACCACTCTCAGGCAAAGGAGCTCCTTACTCTCGCTATTAAGTCGCCGTCTCATGTTTTGTTTTTTGAGATCGGAGAAAACTTTCTAACCAAGTTGAATTCTTTTGGGAAGTCCTTCTCCATGGATTTTCTGGTAAAAGATTTGATTAACTACACTAAGGGGCAGTCTCCTGTCATGCCCCCGTACAATCAAGACGCCCAGTGGGTCAGCAAGCATACCTGTGTTGCGTACGGTGTTGAGCCGAGGTGGATTGTACAGTGGAAGATGCTCTCTAATAGCAATGTAAAGCCCATACAAAAAGTGTCACAATTGGAACTGCTCATGACAGAAATGCCAATGACGACTCCTTTTAAAGAGGTGCGGGCTCGGTTTGCGCTTGAGAGAGGGATCTTGTGCACGTCTCTTGGAGAGGACAAAATGGCAAGGGACCTCCTTTTGCAGGCGTCTCGTTCTGACCAATACGGGCCTACTCGAACAACAGCCTCAGCAATGGGTTACATTTTAGGGCTTGCTGTTAACCAAAAGGATATTAATCTTTGTCGCAAGGCTTTTCGCCGAGCAGAGCGCCTCTATCTTTTCTCACCTAAGCTTCTGACGTTCTCTTTGGGGAATCTCTTTGTAGAATCTGCTGAACCGAGACTACTAGAGGGTATCGTTACCCTCATTCAAAATAGGGGTGGAGATCTTGCAGGCTGGTCTGTCCCACCTAAAGGGCTCATTTTATCCGCTTCGGGCAGTGTCCTTTTTTGGGAAGGTTTCGAAGACGATATTGTAGGTGCTCCTAAGCTCAAAACTGCGGTGAATGCTCTGAAAATCTTGTCTGGGAACGGGTTTTTTGGAAACCCGAAGAAAGGTTGGCTGGCGGATGCTTTATTGGGTCAAATACAGGACGATGACATTTAAAGAGAGTGTGTGGCGTAATTAGAGGAATTTCGTGGTGCCGGGGCTTTTATGCCCTGGTTGTTGGAGGGTGTTGCGCTGATGTTTCTTGAATGGAGTTATCCGTCTTGCCTGTCTGCTTATTTGGGTTTCGTGATCTTTCTCTCCGGAGTTATTCTTCTGCAAGAGAGCAAAGGTGGGGACGGCTTGGGAGGAGTGTCAAGTGGAGGTAATGCTCATCTTTTTCTTGGAACATCTGCTGCGGATGTTTTGAGGAAGGTGACGGGCTGGTCCATTTTCGTTTTCTTAATGGGCTGTATATTCCTTTCTGTTTGGACTTCGAAGCTCGAGCCTCCCTCTATTTTGGAGACGGGTGAAGTAGAAGTTTCGCCTCCTCAAGAACTTGCTTTGGAAGAAGAAAAGACGGAATGAAGCTAATACCTTTGAAAGACAAGTGCTGCGAACAGAGGGAATTCTTTTGCTGCTCTTGCCATTTTTTTATCTGTTCTGGAGCCGTTTTCATTTATCCATTCTTCAAAATTAATCAGTCGCAACCTGGCTTGACTTGCCCAATCAAAATAGGTGGAGAGTGGGACATGATAGCTCCAAGTAGCAGAGGATTGTTTTCCTTGGCTTGGTGTAGCCAAGATGGGGACTTCTAGGGAAGAGAGGTAGTAATCTACCCTTCTGAAGATCCGTTTTTGGTTAGTATCAACGCACCAATGGCTGTTTCTAGGGATTCGAAAGGCTGGATGGTTGATCACACATCCAAATTTTCCTCCGACATGGAGGTGCTTAGCTACGTTTTGGAAGACTGTTTGTCCATCTTTCATATTTTGTAGCGAAAAAAGGGCAAGGGCATGTGTAAAAATCTGCTGAAGGTCAAGACCTGTCTCTGTGGCATCTGCTTTAAGAAAGGAAAACTCCTTTCTTTTTTTTTTCTTCTGAGCAAAAGCTAAGAGTCGAGGGGACAAATCTATTCCTAGGTAAGAGGTATTTGAGAGAAGATAGCGAGTGACCACGCCCTCTCCACACCCTACGTCTAATAGAGAAAAGGGACCTTTGTCTTTTTTGTTCAGGAGTCCTATCAGTCCCAAAATTTTTGGGATAACGATTCGGTGCTGCTCATGTCCTTTTTCTCCAACAATTCGGTTGTACCATTCGCTAACATGTTCCCAAGAGGAACTTTCTTTTTTATCCATGGGCAGCCACAAAAATCATCTCCAACTGTAGAAGGGCTCTAGCGTATCATAAGGATGTCTTATCGGCAGCGATATAGAGGTTTCTTCATGTCTGATGATGCAGATGCAGAGGATCTTATTCCTCCTGACCATGCCAAAAGAAATGCTATAGCGATTGGCCTAGGGTGTGGGGTTGTCACTGCGTTCTTTCTTCTCTTCCTTTTCCAGTTTTATGGGAAGCAGGCCCTATATCTTGGTGGTTGTGTTTTGACTACTCCTGAAAGACTTCACCAAGTTCGCGCCTCTTACGTTTCAGTTGAAACAGGGACGAAAGAAAAATGGATCCTGAATAAGATTGAGTTCTCTTGCGATAATCTTGAAGAGGGAGCTTATACCAGAAACTTGCTACCGGAGGAGTATAGTGAACTGTTTTTATTGGTTAAGGAAGAAAATCCTCTTTCGGATCGATTTGCAAACACGATGGTATGGGAAGAGACTGCCGTTTCTGTCCGTTTGTATGTGTCTTCTTCAGATCAAGTCGATAAATCACCTCTTGTATATCAACAAATTGATTTCTCACCTGATGGAGCCTTGTTTCGAGTCTCTCTTCCTTTGACTTCTCTTCAAGCAAGGCCGAAATGGGTTTATTATCATTGTCCAGGTATCCTTAAATTGGTCAAAAAGAAATTTGCTTTTCGGTGAGACTATGGGTACATCTGTCACGATTCTTGGTTCTGGTAACGCCAGGGGAGTTCCTGTTGTTGGTTGTTCTTGTTCTGTCTGTCGATCATCTGAGCCCAAAAACCGTAGAGGTCGTACGGGTCTTCTCATTGAACATGAAGGAAAGAAACTATTAATTGATGCCTCACCAGATCTAAGAGAACAACTACTTCGTCACTCTATTACGAGGTTAAATGGTATCTGTTTAACACATTATCATTTCGACCATGTGGGAGGTTTGTTTGATCTGCTTCCCTTATGGAGATCTCAGGGGATGATCCCTTGTCTCTTATCTACAGCAACGCGAAAGCTGATCGAAAATGACGATGTCTGGTCTGTCTTTCTGAGAGAAGGCGCAATAGAGGTCCAGCTTTCTGAGCGCGTTGTTCTCAATTTTGCTGGCTTCCCTCCTATTCATTGCTCTTTTCATGAGCACAGTGGGCAGTTTGTTACAGCCTATCGCTTCGGTTCTTTTGCATTTGTGACAGATATCGCCGTATGGAACGAATCGACAGCCCATCTTCTTTCTCGTGCAGAAATGGCTTTTATTGGAGTAGGAGACTGGAGAAGAATCCGAAAGGCGCATTGTTCGATAGAAGAGGCTTTAAGTTATATAGGGGAGTTGAAACAGCTTAAAAAAGTGTATTTTACGCATCTCTCTCATCATGTTGATTACAATAAGATGGAGCTTCCTTTGGGAGATAAGGGAAACTTAGGTTGGGATGGCTTAAAAGTGGAGTTTACATGGAAGAGCGTAAGAGGGCCTTAACAGTTGGTCTTTTTGATCCACGCGGTGGGACAAGACTTGATGCGGAAGATTGCCTTGCCGAACTAGGGGAGCTGTTACGTTCCTGTGACATAGAGGTGGTAGACAAGACAATTTGCCCTCTTCGAGAAAGAAGTGCTTCTACATTGATTGGTTCTGGGCGTTTAAGAGATTTAGTCGTTGCAACGGGTGAATGGTCTGTTGATCTTGTCGTTTTTGACGAGGAGTTGACTCCAGCTCAGCAACGTAATTTGGAAAAAGCAATTGGTAAGCCTGTTCTTGATCGAACCGAAGTCATTTTAGAGGTGTTTGCTAGTAAAGCTCGAACGCATGAAGCAAAAGTTCAAGTTCAGTTGGCACAGATTCGTTATAGTATGCCTAGGCTAAAGCGCCTTTGGTGTCACCTTTCTCGACAAAAGGGTGGCGGTGTAAATCAAAAAGGAGAAGGAGAGACACAAATAGAACTGGATCGGCGTCTTTTGCGTAAAAGTGCTCAAAGACTAACAGAACAGTTAGAAGCTATCCAAATGGATCGTAAGGTTCTTCAAAAGCAACGTGAACGTTCCGGAATCTTTCATTTTGCACTTATTGGCTACACTAATGCTGGCAAATCCACCCTCATGAATCGCTTAACAGGTTCGTCTGTTTATGTTGAAGACAAACTATTTGCTACGTTGGATACAACAACTCGGCGCTTACTTTTGTCATCTAAACAAGAAGTATTAGTGACAGATACTGTTGGGTTTATTCGTAAGTTGCCCCACACCCTTGTTGCTGCTTTTCGTAGTACATTAGAAGGATCACTTGAGGCAGATTGTTTAATTCATGTTATCGATGGGTCTCATCCGTCCTTTCGTCAGCATATGGCAGCGACACATGATGTTTTGAGTTCTCTTTCTAAGAATGAGAAACGTCCCGTTTTAGTTGTTTTCAATAAAAGAGACATTTTTGAGGACCAAGTAGCGAAATACCAAGAAGAGTTTCCTGATGCGCTTTTCTGTTCTGTTAAGCAGGATCAGGGAATAGACTTGCTTTTGCATAAAATGGAGGTATACGCCAGTCGTGCCCATCAGGTTATTTGGTTGTCTATTCCACCTAATCGGTATGACTTAGTTGCAAAGCTACATTCTTTGGGAGCCATACGCAAACAAACAGTAGACCAAGAAGGGATACACCATCTCTATGTTTCTTTATCTGAAGAACAGGAAGCCTTATATAAAGACTTTCTTCTGAGTTGAAAGAGTAGTCCTAGACAGATAAAGACTAGGGATAGCCATTGCCCCAATGAAGGGAACCCTCTTTCTGAATCTTCCTTCAGAAATTCTAAAACAAAGCGGATACATCCTAAGGTCAAGCAAAGCCTTCCGAAGAACATGCCTTGGGGAGACTTCTTGTCTGTTATCTTCTGAACAAGAAAATAACCCAGACTATAACCAAATATTTCATATAACTGCACTGGGTGGACAGGATGAATTTGTCGTGGGTACTCCGCGTACTTGAAGATAATACCCAGACAGCTTGTGGTTTTTAATCCAAGTACTTCGTGATTAAAAAAATTCCCTAAACGGGTAAAAACCAGACACGGTAAGAGAGAAAGACTGATCCAATCGAGAAGGAGAAACAAAGATACACCAGCAGGCTGATATGTGAAATGCCCTAGAACGGCTCCTCCCAAAGCGAAAAGCCCTCCTGCTTGTCCAACTAAACCGCCTTCTTCTAGAGAAAAGAGGTCGAAACAAGCGAAATGTCGTTTTGTTTCTAACAAAAGTCCCATTCGGGCACCTACTAGGAAAAAAAGAAAGAAAAACACTTTCATTTGATCTCTATAGGGAGATAGCTGTAAGTGTGCTGTCTGCCGATCAAAGCAGAGAAAAGCCATTATCCATCCGAGACAAAGAAAAAGACTGTACCATCTCACTTGTAGGCCTTGCCAGCAGAGACAAAGAGGATGAACGGACCAGGTAAAATAAGTCGTATTGTTCATCCAAAGAAATCCCTTTGCTAATGACGCGAAAAGTCGTGAAGAATACAATGTGGAGGTTTTTCCGGAGTATAGCGCAGTTTGGTTAGCGCGGCTGCTTTGGGAGCAGCAGGTCGGGGGTTCGAATCCCTCTACTCCGAAAGCGTCTTGCTCCTTCTCTTAGGAGGGGAGGGATCTTTTGATTTGTTCGATTTGTTGTTGCAGTTCTTCATCTGTTGATAGAAGTTCTGAAATGGTTTTGCAGCTGAGGGAGACGGTTGTGTTATCTCTGCCGAAGGCATGGCCAATTTTTTGCATAGGAAGATGTAAGAGAGTACGGCACAAGTACATGGCGATGCGTCGAGGGATAGCGATAGATTTTTTCTGTGATGGGCCTAGAAGAGCGTTTTGTTCGATACGAAAGTGCGAGGAAACACTTTTTAAAATGTCTTGAAAGTTAACAGCAGGCCTTTGAAGGGCTGTCTCTTTGAAGAGAGTTTCTAGCTCTTGGCCTTTGATTCTTCTTGTGGGTAGCGTGTCTAACCAGTGAGTTAGTTTTTTCATGTCTTGTCCGAAGATTTTAGCTAATTTCGGATAAACAGTTTGTTCGGCTCTGAATCCTTTACATTCTAAAATTGTTTTTAAGTGCTTCCCTTGTTCTTCTTCTGTAAAACGTGTCATGGGTACCAAAAGTCCCCATTCGAATCGGCTAATTAGACGGTTTTCAACAGCGACCAACTGGTGAGGCGCTATCTGAGAAGAGAGAATAATCTGTTTGCCTTCTGTGCGAAGGGTATTGAAAGCATGAAAAAACTCTTCTTGAATCCTCCACCTATCGCTTAAATCGGAGATTTCATCGATCATCAAGACAGAGCAAGAGCGTAACTCGTGCTGAAATTCGTTCAAGCACTCTGAACGAATGGCTCGCAGAACAGCGCCAGTGAAAGCATCGCAGGTTGCATAAAGAACCTGATAGGATTTTTTTCTAAGAGAAGCAGCCGTCCCAATCATAAGGTGCGTTTTGCCGCATCCGGAAGGTCCCCATAAATAAATCGGATTGAAGAAGCCGAGTTGAGGCTCATTTTCCTCAAGCAGACTCTCGAATAGCTTCCGGGCAAACACATTTCCTTCTGCACCAAAAAAATCAGAAAGAAGATAGGTGGGTTCCTTACTGGTTAGATCCGAGAGAATCGACTCAACCAAACGCCGTTTGGTTGATTTCATGTCAGAGCCCCCTTTGGGAGAACGCTAAGAAGGGACAAGCCTAGCACTAAACTCCCCACATCAACAAGAAGAAGTGTATCAATTCAGCTTCTGCCTCCTTGTTAAGGCCTGCTGGGCCATGCCTAAAAGGATAGAAGACATCCAGTAAATATTAAGACCGGCAGGAAACTTATAGAACATACACAGGAACAAACTTGTCATGATCAAAGTAGGTGTCCTTTTTTGTTGTGTCCCTTCCATTGCCCAACGTTGCTGAATGTACATAGAAAACGCTAAGCAAATAGGAAGAAGATGAATTTGGTTTCCGATGATAGGCAGGACAGGGTAAGACCACGATACGAGGACATCAGGAGCGGCTAAGTTATCAATCCAACCAGGTACGACACTAGCACCTCTTAATTCGAAACTGGATTTGAGAACCTCAAACATGCCCAAAAGGAAGGGCATCTGTGCTAACAAAGGCAGTAGACCAAGGATGGGGTTAATTTTATGCTGCTTGTAGAGAGCAAAAATCTCAGCTTGAGCCTTATGGGGGATGTCCCTGTACTGCTCTTGAATAGCTTGCACTTGTGGGGCCAGTCGCCTGACCTTTTCCATTGAGCGAAAGGCCCAAGCGTTAAAAGGGTACAGAACAATTCTTAAGAAGAGAGTGAGCAGAACAATGGCTAACACCCACGATCCAGTGAAAGCATGAAAACGTGGAAGTAAATAAGCGAGCAATTTGGAAAAGGGTGAAGAAATTTTGCTGAACCAACCTTGGGAACTCCAATTGCAACAATAAGAAGGGGTTATGGGGTGCTGGATTGGATGCACTTTTTCGTCCACTTCTCTCAGGATCCTCTCCCATAGGGGCCCTGCGAAGACACGCACCTCGTAAGAGCCTGTTTGATTCGGTAGAGGAAGTGCTACCTGGTAGCCTGGAGCAAATCCTTTGTTCGCATGTCTTGGCATAAGAGAAAGTCTTGTCGGAGCCACTTCTGAAGGGACCATTTGTAGGCGAAACCCTGAAGGGGCAAAGGACAAAGGTTCTAAAATGAGTCCAAAAAAGTTATTTCCATTGCTTACCCACTGCAAGTTCAAATTGTTAAGAGTAGCATGTGTTTTGGGTAGCGAAACATTTTCGAAAGCAGAAAGATTACCCTTAATATGGCGGAACTGTACCCGAGGAGAGGGCTGATTCGATAAGATTTCTGTCTCCGGAATTCCAGAAGTCATCCATAGCCCTCGGCAGTCCCCTTCCAGTTCAATTTTTGCTGATAACAAGTAAGGAGAGTCTTCCAACTGAAAGATTCGACGAATCTTTCTCGTTGGACCAGTATGTATGAGAACAATTTCATCTTTAGTGTGAGAAAGTACTGAATAATGTAGCTGGCTCAAATCTTCATAATCCGAGAAAAGAGCAAGGGCATTGGTGTAATGCGGCAAAAAGATCTTTTGAGAAGGAAGGCTTCTTCGAATGAGAGGGTGGTATTGGACAACATGAGGGGGTCCCTTCATTAAAGCTCCCTCTTTTTGGAGAGGAAAAGAAGCATCTTCTGGAGAGAAGCTAGACACCCACTTGTCTATTTCGACAGGACGAACTGCATAGATATTATTCTTTTCTTCCTTCTGGATCAACGGAAGATTTATCTCTTTTAGGCTCCCCCCTTTGGTACTGACAACAATTTGAAAGAACCCGTTTTCCAAAACCAGAAGTGTCTCTTTTGATCTTTCTTCCTCATTGTTCAAAAAAACGGGTTGCTCCATCTTCTCACTTGGAGAAGACAAGGCCGTGCTCGTAGGAAGGAATTCCATTGAAACGTTCGCGAGGCTTTTCTCAGAAGCCACGACCCTGTCGGGTTGGGCTTTGGAGTGTCCCCAATAGGGTAGAAACCAGTTGGAAACCAGTAAGGAGATGCTTAGAGCAAAAGCAATTCTTAATGCTTGCCGATGATCAGACTGAGACACGCAAAACTCCTTGTTGTTTCTCATCACGAAGAGTTTAGCATGGTACTAGGCAACTGTGCAATTTGGGATCAAAGCTCTTGACTTCAGGGCAAGCGATTAGGACTGAAATTTTTTTGTCTTGGAGTAACAGGTGTGCACGTTATAGTGACCGACCAACGGAGGCTGTGGAGATAGAAGGATAGTCAGTGAGTGAAAGGCGAAAAGTATTGGTGTGTGATGCTTTCCCTGGTTCTGAGGAGCGCATCTCCAGTCAGGCTTGGTTCACAAAGAAAAGATTAAGTAAATTCCTCTTTTCTTTGCGTTCCTATTTCCCTTCTTGGAAGTTATGGATTCGGCGTTTCAAATCAGAGGGTATTGCGAATATTTATTCTCCTCCTGATGACACCTTTTCCACTTTTAGGAAAGTATGTGACCTTTCTATATGGGTTTTTCATACAAGTAAGCTCTGCTTTGCAGAGCGTTTTATGGGGCGTAAATCTTTAGAAAAGCGTCTGTTTCGGAGATTAAGAGCTCGATGTCGGTCTTTTTCAGTGCATTTGGATCAACCCTTTGTTTCTTGGATCGGGCATTCAACTTTTTTCTTAAAAGTCTGCGGCATTACTTTGCTCACTGACCCCATTTGGTCTTATCGAGCAGGTTTTCCTTCTTGGCCAGGACTTAGTCGTTCTTGCCTGCCTCCAGTTAGTTTAGATGTTTTAGGTGGGGCTGATCTTGTTCTGATTAGTCACAATCATCCGGATCACCTAGATATGCAAACTATTGCCCATCTTTCTAAACTGCGTCCAAACTCTTGTTTGGTTGTACCGAAAGGGGTAGGGGAGTGTGTCGCTTCTTTTGGCTTGGATTGTATTGAACTTGCTTGGGGAGAGGAGTGTCGTATTCCCTTCACTGAACAGGGAGCGGTCGTGAATGTTACGAGTGTGCCTGCTATTCATAACTCGGGGCGTGGCTTGTTAGATCGAAACATGTCCATGTGGTGTGGGTGGATTTGTCGTTTTCAAAGACGATCTGAAAAGAAAAAAACCCTTTATTATGTGGGCGACACCGCTTTTTCTGAAGGGCTTTTCCAGAGTATCGGGCGTCGATTTGGGTCCATTGACCTTTCTCTAGTTCCTGTAGGGGCTTATCTTCCAAGATCTCTTTTAGGGCAGAATCATATCAGCCCAAGAGAGGCTGTGGCGATTCATAAACTTGTACTTTCAAAAAAAAGCATTGGTTGTCACCATTCCACGTTCCGTCTGAGTGATGTCGTGGCAGAAGAGCGTGCTCTTCTGGAAGATTTGGAAAGTGGTCTTCGTGATTATCAGGTTTCCCCTTGTGAGTTTTTCCTATGTCCAGTCGGGCACTGGTTCAATTGGTGAAAAGCGTTAGGTGTACAGATTAAGGGGGGCAAGAGCTGCTCTGGTGGTGTTCGGAGATTGAGTTTAAATTTGAAGTGGATCTTCAGGTGAGTTGTAACGCAGGAGCTTCTATGTTCGGACTTACAAGTGGGTGAAGAGAAAAATCCTTCAGATGGAGATGAGAACTTCAAGTACACCCTTCAACAGTATCTTTTCTCCTTGCAAAGACGCTGTGAAAGGAATGATACGGTTTTTCAGGTTTCTGGTGTATGGTTGGAGGTCGTGGGGGAGCGCCTTTTTGCGCGAACGTGTGTCTTGTCGTGTTCTTCCGGGATCCTTGTGATTGGTGTAAGGGATTTCGTCACCTTTCAAGAGTGTACTCTTTTCCGTGAGCGTTATCTTCATCGGATTGGTGTACTCGCAGCTCATCTAGAAGTCAAAAAAATAGTCGTAAGGATGAAAAGGGGATTATCTACATGACTCAGCGATACGATGCCAGTTCGATTACTGTTCTGGAGGGGATTCAGGCCGTCCGAGAACGTCCTGGTATGTACATCGGAGATACCGGTTCTGCTGGGTTGCATCAACTTCTTTATGAAGTTTTGGATAATTCGATTGATGAGGCTGTTGCAGGTTTTTGCACGAATATCCATGTGACTCTGCTCAAAGATGGCGGCGTTGTAGTCGAAGATAATGGAAGAGGCATTCCGATTGACAACCATGAAAGAGAATCCAAGAAACAGGGCAGAGTGGTCTCTGCTCTGGAAGTTGTTCTTACTGTTTTGCATGCAGGAGGTAAGTTCGATAACAACACTTACAAGGTGTCAGGGGGCCTTCATGGGGTTGGGGTTTCTTGCGTGAATGCCTTGTCAGAACGCTTCCTCGTTCAGGTTTGTCGAGATCAGAAAATCTATGAAATGGAATTTTCGAAAGGAGTCCCTCTCGGTACACTTAAGCAGATTGGCTCAACAAATTTTCGTGGCACAAAGGTTATGTTTTGGCCAGACAAGAGTCTATTTTCTGCTACGGAATACGATAAAAATGTTGTTTTGCGCCGTATCCGAGAACTGGCCTTTTTAAATGGTGGAATCAGGATCGATTTTTCGGACAACAGAAAAGAAGAAGAAACGGTTTCTTTTTTTTATGAGGGGGGGTTGGGAGAATTTGTCTCTTTTTTGGATTCTGATAAAGAGCCCCTCTTTTCTACTCCTCTTGTTTTTTCTGGAACACGTGAAACAGAAAGTGGTTCTATCCAGGTCGATATTGCTTTACGCTGGAATACCTCTTGCTCCGAAACAATTGTGTCTTATGCAAACAATATTTGCACAAAACAAGGTGGCAGTCATGTGACTGGTTTTTGTACGGCCTTGACAAGAGTTTTGAACAACTGGATGAAACGATCTGGTGTCAGTAAGTTCGAGAAACATCAAGTGACAGGGGAGGATGCTCGTGAAGGATTGACAGCCGTGATCTCCGTTAAGCTACCTAACCCTCAATTTGAAGGTCAAACCAAGCAAAGATTAAGCAATGCAGAAGTTTCTTCTTTCGTCCAACAACTTACAGGTGACTTATTAACTAATTTTCTAGAAGAACATCCTCCAATTTCGAGACAAATTTGTGAAAGGGCGATCCTTTCCGCTCAGGCTCGTGAGGCTGCTCGCAAAGCTAGGGACCTCGTTTTACGCAAATCCGCTTTGGATGGAGCACGCCTTCCAGGCAAACTAATTGATTGTCAAGAGCGTGATCCCAATTTGTGTGAGATCTACATTGTAGAGGGCGATTCAGCTGGTGGCTCGGCAAAGATGGGGCGTGACAGAAGATTTCAAGCTGTTTTGCCTGTTCGAGGGAAAATTCTTAATGTTGAGAAAGCAAGGTTAGACAAAGTACTACAAAATCAGGAAGTTCGAGCCTTAGTAGCTTCTTTAGGGTGCGGGATCGGGGATCAATCTTTTAACCTTGCTCGTTTGCGTTACAAAAAAATCATTATTATGACTGACGCAGATGTGGATGGATCGCACATTCGAACTTTGTTGCTTACGTTTTTTTATCGTTACATGAGGCCTTTATTAGAAGAGCAGCACATCTACATTGCGCTTCCTCCCTTATTCCGTATGAGTCGTCAGAAACGAGCACAATATATTCATTCAGAAAGTGAAATGAGTCGTTCTCTGATAGATTTTTCCTTGGAAGAGGTGATACTTTCGAATGCAGAAGGTGTTCAATTGTCTTCTGCCGAAAAGAGGAAATTAATAGAACATGTCATGACATTAGAACAATTTTCTCTCTTTTGTGAGAGGAATGCTGTCCCTTTCCTGAAAGTTCTTAAGGAGGTCGAAGAAAAAGGCTCCATCCCAAGACGTGCGACTGTTGCATCAGGTGGGAGAGTGACTTTTTTTCATGGTGAAGAACCCTTTGAAGAGGAGAGCAGTTTACTCTCTTGTGTTGATCTTGGACGTTTAGCAGAAGTTCAAGAACATCTTTCTTCTTTTTCCCTCGATGTTTGTAGTTTTTTATTAGACGACAGGAAACTTTTCGAAATAACAGTTTCTCAAGAAATGACGCCTCTTTACACCCTAAAGAGCCTTCTAGATCAATTAAAAGAAATCGGTCGCCGAGCTGTTACCGTTCAAAGATACAAGGGTCTTGGAGAAATGAACGCAGATCAGTTGTGGGAGACGACGATGGACCCGAAAAAAAGAACCCTTGTGCGTGTTTCGATCCAGGACGCAGAAGAAGCTGAAATGATGTTTAATGTTCTGATGGGAGAGGAAGTCCCTCCTCGTCGTGCTTTTATCGAAAAGCACGCTTTAGCTGTTAAAAATCTGGATGTTTAACGCCATTTTCTAATCGGAGGCTTTTAATGACGACTGAAGAAAGGCATGAATCTATTGTTCTGAACAGCCTCGAAAACGAGTTGCGCGAGAACTATATGCGGTATTCCATGTCTGTGATCATTTCGCGAGCTCTTCCAGACGTACGTGATGGACTAAAACCGTCTCAACGCAGAATTTTGTACGCTATGAAACAGCTTTCTCTCGGCCCTTCGAGTAAGCATCGGAAATGTGCTAAGATCTCTGGAGATACATCTGGCGATTATCATCCGCATGGTGAGCAGGTTATTTACCCTACTCTCGTACGCATGGCACAGTCGTGGTCTATGCGTTATCGTCTCATTGATGGACAAGGTAACTTTGGTTCCATTGACGGAGATGCACCTGCCGCCATGCGTTACACAGAAGCACGTATGACACAGTTCGCTCTGTTCCTCATGGAGGATCTAGATAAGCATACTGTTGATATGTTGCCCAACTATGATGAAACGACGTATGAGCCCTCTGTTCTTCCTGCTAAAATTCCAAATCTTCTAGCTAATGGAAGCTCTGGAATTGCTGTCGGCATGGCCACAAACATCCCTCCTCACCATCTGGGGGAGTTGGCTCGAGCTGCACGTTTGGTCTTAGAAAAAGGAGTGGCTGTCCCTTTAGAGGATATTTTAGCAATCATGCCGGGTCCCGATTTTCCGACTGGAGGCTTGATTTGTGGCCACGAGGGCATTCACCTCAGTTACCGGAATGGGCGTGGAAAAATCATTGTGCGCGCCAAATATCATTTTGAAGAAACTTCTTCAGATCGAACAGCTATTGTTATCGAACAGCTTCCTTATGGCGTTAATAAATCTAGGTTGGTTGAGCAAATTGCTCACCTTGTAGAAGAAAAGCAAGTGACGGCCATTTCTGATATTCGTGATGAATCTGACAAAGATGGTATTCGTGTTGTGGTTGATGTCAAGAGAGGAGAGTCAGCTGAGGTCGTTGTCAATCAATTATGGAAGCTGTCTGATATGCAAGTTACATTTGGATGTAGCTTGCTTGTTCTTGATCGGGGAATGCCTAGGACACTTGGTATTCGAGAAATCATACAGTGTTGGATTGAGCATCGTATTGAAGTCATTCGTCGCCGTAGCCGTTTTGAACTTGGCAAGGCGGAAGAGCGTGCGCACCTTTTAGAAGGTTATATCAAGGTTATCGAACATTTGGACCAAGTGATTCGCCTTATTAAAGAGAGTCCAGACAAAGAAAATGCTATTCAAAGCGTATCCTCCTTGTTACAACTCTCGAAGAAGCAGGCTCAAGCCATTCTTGATTTGCGTCTTTATCAGCTCACTAGCCTTGAAAAGGAAAAAATCTATTCAGAGCATGCTAATCTTTTAAAGAAAATCTCCTGTTTTCAAAATTTGCTTTCGAGTACGGAAGCTGTGAAGGACTTGATCAAGGAAGAGTTGATTCAAATCGAAAAGCTCGATTCTGCCCCGAGAAGAACGGAAATAGTTGCCAATTACGAAGAATTATCATGTGAAGACTTATTACCGAATGATCCCATTGTTGTAACTGTTTCTACAGACGACTACCTCAAGAGGATGCCTATTGCCACTTTCCGTCAACAGAGGAGGGGCGGGCATGGCGTTTCTGGCTTACAATTGAGAAATGAAGATGAGTCCCTTAAAGACGTTGTGATTGCTATGTCGCATGACCATTTGTTGGTCTTCACGAATTTTGGCCGATGTTATTGGCTAAGATGTTGGCAAATTGCCGAATGTAGTCGTCGTTCAAGGGGAAAGCCTCTTATCCAGATTTTGGAAGATCTTCAAAAGGGAGAATGCGTTGCAGCTATGCTTGCCGTTTCTTCTTTTGATCTACCTCTCCATGTTCTCTTATGCACAAAGATGGGGATTGTCAAGAAAACGGAACTAGCTTCCTTTAACAGTCGTAGAAGGAAGGGGGTAACCGGCATTTTAATCGGTAAGGGAGACGTTTTGATCAGTGCTAAGCTTGTTCCTGAAGGGGATCAGGTCATGCTATTTACGAAGTTAGGCATGGCTGTGCGCTTTGCTGAATCCGAAATTCGAGCAATGGGACGTGCTACAAGGGGTGTGCGTGGTGTTCGGTTACGTGATCATTCCGATCAAGTTGTAGGATGCGAAGTTGTCTCTGGATTTGAGAGCGTATTGGTGGTCTGTAAAAACGGATTTGGGAAAAGATCTCCTGTTTCTAGTTTCCGGCATGCAAGTCGGGGAGGAATTGGGGTGCGCTCTATCGTTACAAGTGAACGTAATGGTGAAGTAGTGAGTGCTTTGAAGGTGTCTGGAGATGATGATAGTGTGCTGATCATGACGAAGACTGGGCATGCGATTCGTATTCGAGCAGGTGACGTTCGTATTATGGGAAGAAATACACAAGGAGTTCGTTTAGCTCATCTGAAAGAGAACGATCCAGTTGTTGCCGTTCAGAGAACATACGTTGCAAATGTGGAGTCTTCTTAAATTCTGATTGCTTGGGTAATTTATGTTCGTTACAGTCGAGGGAATTGACGGCTCAGGAAAAACAACGTTAGTGCGTGGGCTGTGTTCAGCTCTGAATAATAAGGGAATTTGTGTTACTCAAACAGCTGAGCCTGGAGGAAATAAGGGAGCGACTTCCTTTTCAGGCGTGATTCGGGATATTTTCTCTTGCCATGAAGAGAAGGTTCCGATTCTTAGCGAGTTGTTTCTTCTTCTTTCTGCACGGATTTATAATGTAGAGCAGATTATTTTTCCGGCACTCAGTCAGGGTCATTGGGTTGTATCCGATCGCTTTAATGATTCGACTTATGCTTATCAAGGTTATGGTTCTGGTTTTGATTTAGAGGCAATTCGTGCCTTAATCAGGCAGTCGGGTTGCGATATTGAGCCTAATGTAACTTTTGTTGTTGATATCAGTCCAAAAATTGCTTTGGCCAGGATTAAAGATCCTGATGCAATTGAAAGACGTTCCTATGCTTTTTATAAGAGGGTGCGGGAAGGTTACCATGCAATTGCTCAGCATTCTCCGGAAAGAGTCTTCCTTTTGCAAGGTTGCAAATCACCTCGAGGCTTATTGAGAGACGCTTTGCAGTTTTTGGATGTCAAGGGCTTGATGAAGGGCAAAGCGTAATTTTTCTGTCTGATCTGTAAGGATATGAAGGAGTCTTTGAGGGAGAGTGAGTCTCATGAAGCTTGTTGGGCATACAAATATCCTAAAAATGGCTCAGAAAATGTGCAAAAACCGTCCTATTGTCCTCTTTTTTGAAGGGCCTAAAGGTGTGGGCAAATGGTTGTGTGCTCAGCATCTAGCAAGGTTGACATCACCGGAACATGCGATTCAAGTTTTTGAACCGAAGAATCAGCTACAAACTTACTCCGTTTCAGCAATCAATAACTTCTGTTCTATCTCTCATATGTACCCTTGGCAAAGTTCAACGGCTTGTTTTTTATTCGATGACGTAGATCGCATGACGGCTGCAACGGCTTCACAGTTATTGAAAATCCTTGAAGAACCTCCTAATCCAAGTTCAATGGTTATTTTAGTCTCTAGTTTTCCCGAACGAGTTCTACCTACTATTCTGTCGCGTTGTATTCGTTTGCGCTTTCATTTGCTGGATCGAGAAGAGACCTTATCAGTTCTTAGCCAAAATCAAATTACCTTGCCGGAAGGAGCTATTGGAGAGAGACTGTTGACTTTGGGCTCTCCTGGAGCAATCATTTGTCGATTAGCCTTTTTCACAGAAGGATGGGATGAGGTCATTCATTCTTTGACGCAAGATCTTCCCATTCCTGGAGGTCTCTTTTTGGAAAGTCTGTCTCGTTTGGAAAGGTTGATTTGTGGCATGCATGACAGCGTAGATCAACAGGTAGAAAGATTAGAACTGTTTTGGGAAAGTCTACTCGAGTCTTTAATCTCTTCTCCTGATCTCAAGATTCCACCCCTACATGTTGCACATGCTCTTGCTCAGGCAAAAGAAGTATCTCGTCGTGGACTACCTCCTAGATCTGTTTTGGAATCTTTGTGGATAAGATGGAATTTCATTGATGTCGTTTGAAGATAAGACTTCGGTTGAGTGATGAATAGATTCAGTAAAAACTTAGCTGCTGTTTGCTTTTCTTCTTTGTACATGCGTCGAATGAAGAGATACGAGCCATCTCTTTTGGAGCTTCCTTCATTGGAGGTGGAAAAACGTATAGACGTTTTGCCTTTGTCTAAAGGATTATTAAAAACTTTACGTAGAACAGGTTTTTTGAGAATTCGAGACATCCTGAATCAGATGGACGTTTTTTCGTTTCGAGAGATGTTCGAAACATCTGATTGGGAGTGTCTGTTATCGGAGCTAGCAACAAGAAGTCCTAAAAAAAAGACTCGTCTTTTTGAAAATCGTAAGCTTCTTGTTCTTATTTTGACGGAACTTGTGACGCTTTCTCCAAGAGATGTCGACTCTCTATCAGACAAAGACTTGATGGGTCTTTGTTCCTCTTCTGTTCATGAAGCTTCTTCTTTGAGTGCTTCTTCTTATGTTGCCCTCGTGAGATGGTTAGAGAATATTTTACAGACTGCTACAAACCATCTTCTTGTCCCTTGGTTACGTCATAGAGGTGGTATCGGAACTGCAGAGGAAATCACCTACTGGATGTATCTTCGCTCGGAAGAGCCGACCCTTTGTGCTGTTTTAAATGAATTATTAGTTAAAGGTTTCATGTGGGACCCTTTTATTTGGGGTCCTTATCTTCGGGCCGTGAAACTTAAGACCTTTGAGCGTGTTTTTTGGTATGTCATTGATAAGGAGGAAATAGACTTCTTACAATCTCTATTTGATCTTTTAAATCTTTGTTTCTATAAGCGGGGACAGCTTTATAAATTCGAATATATCCTTCAGCTTGTTGAAAAAAATATTGCTCCTTCTAAAACGGATTTGAGAAATATTCTTGTGCGTTTGTTCGCTTCTGTCCCAGGCTTACGCATGGTTCGAGATCCAGAATGTCTTTTAATTGAAAAGACAGGTTCAAGTGGATTCTTTCTTGACCAGTAGGGTTCATCGTGTGAAAATGGCCAGAGTTCCGGCTGTGCCCAGGTGGTGGAATTGGTAGACACGTCAGACTTAGGATCTGGTGCCGAGAGGCGTATAGGTTCAAATCCTATCTTGGGCAGTCTTTTCGATGGGCTAAGGAGCCTGGAGAAAGCCTATGTTCTGTGTCCTTGCTTCACTCTGCGCGTCCTGTTTGAGGGCCGTATTAGAGGTTCTCTGGTTTGTTACTATCTCTAGGATGTGGATTTTTTCGAATCTTGGCCTTTTACCGAGAACACGCGTTGTGCTCTGGAAAGCTGTTCCTTTCTGGATTGCTTTTGATTTGGCTAATGGCTATTGGATTCTTCGACATGACCCCTCTTTTCAGCATGCTCTTTTTGAGGCTAACTTATTGGGTGGATTTGTTTGTCTAGCTTTTAACTGTATTATGTGGACGCTTTTGGAAACATGGAATTTGAAGTTTGCCCTTGTTGATATTGCTTTTTCTATGTTGAGTAACGTCTTTCTTGTATCCGTTCAGTTTTATTTGTCTTCTTTGTTCTGGTGTTAGCTTTCATTGGAAATCTGTTGAAAAGCCCAAGAAGCAACGAACGAAAATCCTAGCATAAGAACAGCAAGTGTATCCACAAGAGGAGGAAATCCATTACGGATCATACCGTAAATTTCGAGTGGAAGTGTAGGGGAGGTTGGTCCAGACAGAAATGAGGTCAAAACAAATTCGTCGATTGAGACGGTAAAGGTCAAGATAGCGCTGGCAAGAACAGTAGGTCGTATGAGAGGGAACAGGATTTTTGCCAGTATGATCTTGGGTTTCGCTCCAAGATCTTGAGCAGCTTCAATCATTGAGAAGTCGAGGCACTCCATTCGGGCAAGAACGGATTGTATAACGTAGACAATCGAAAAGGTGGAGTGTGCAATGATCAGAGTCGTTAGACCTAATCTCATGTGAATGAAGGAAAAAAAAAGTAAAAGTCCAACGGCAAGTTGTAGGTCGGGAATAATTAGGATCATTTTGTTAAGCAGGAGGGTTATCCCTTTCAGGACTCTTCTTTTTTTACAGAAATGGCATGCTAAGCCAGATGTGGTCCCGATAGGCACAGCAATGAATGTTGATGTGCATGCGATGAGAATAGAGTTTTTTGTTGCTTTCCAAATCGAACTTGCCTGGAAAAGCTCTCTGTACCATTTTAACGTAAACCCCTCCCAAAGGGCCCCAGAGCGGCAAACATTAAATGAGTTGACGACCAAAACAAGAATAGGTGCATAACAGAATCCTATAACGCACCATGTGATGAATTTGGCGTATTTTTGCATCCTCATTTTACAAAGACCTTTTTTTTCGATTGAGGGAAAATAGTGTATAAAAAAACAGAGTGCAAAGAATTGCAATAAAGGAACTAATCAGGGAAAGCGCCGCTCCTACAGGAAGATTACGCTCTAGTAAAACAAGGCGGACAATTTTGTTGCCGATCATTTCACAAGAAGTTCCTCCTACGAGGGTAGAAAAGGTGTAAGAGCTAATCGTCTGTAGAAAAACTGTAATAGTGGCCTGTAAGACCCCTAGACGAATACCGGGAATGAAAACGTATAGAAAGGACTGGATTACAGAGGCTCCTAAGTCTGATGAGGCTTCCATTAAGGAAGAATCGAAGCGATCAGCAGAAGCGCAAATAGGAAGGATAGCAAAGGGAATGGCAACGTGCACCATTGTGAGAAGTACAGCCCCTTTTGTGTAAAGAAGAACGCTCTCAGGTAAGGCCCAACCCGTTGCAATAAGACATGATTTTAAAAAACCATCAGGATGCAAAATCAGTTTCCAACTAAAGATTCGGATGAGAGAACTTGTCCAAAACACACTCATGATAAGAAAAAGGATGCGTAGGCGTTTTTGTCTGGGTAAACACGTGATGTAGTATCCAATTGGAATAGCTAAGCAAACTGAAATAAGACAGCAAAGAGCACTCATAAAAAGTGTTTGCACAAGAATGAAAAAAAAGTTGGGAGAGTAAAGAGCAGAAAAAAAAGTTTTCCATGTCCATCCCGGAAGGATCTCTCCATACATGTCAGATGTGTGACATGCAACCCAGAGAACTGTCAACAGAGGAAAAAGGAAAAAGAAACCATTCCATAAAATTGCTGGGAAGAATCCTGCTAATTCAAAAAGGAAAGTTCTCTTTTTGAAAAATTTCATCCTTGCCTCTCTTAGCTTATTCTTTCTTCTTTTGTACTTTCCAAAATGTATCCATCGTCCGCAGACCAGGACAGCCAGACTTGATCTTTCCATGAGATGCGCTGTTCATCTAAAAGAAAGTGGTTGTGTTGCCTGAGAACAGAAAGACGATGGATGCCAACGCGTATCCAATATTTAGTGTGAGAGCCAAGATAGATAATATCCTCCACAATTCCAGATATTACGTTATAAAGAGGTGAGCGATTAGGCCTTTCTAGGCTGACGTAAAATTTTTCTGGTCGAACACTTAGGCAAATTGAAGATCCTATTGGAGTTTGGCGGTCTCGATAACAGACGAGTTGGCCTAGCTCTTCGACGTTTACTTGTAAGTAATCATCAGAAAAAGAGTTTAAAACCTGACCTTTGAAAAAGTTTGTGTCACCAATGAAAGCTGCAACAAATCTGTTTTTAGGCGCTTCGTAAATCTCAGCAGGAGTACCTACTTGTTCGATTTTTCCTTTGTTCATGATAGCAATACGGTCACTAATCCCCATGGCTTCTGATTGATCATGCGTAACAAACAGGAAGGTAATTCCCACTTCATCATGGATCTGATCCAATTCTAAAAGCATTTTCTGTCTGAGCTTTAAATCTAGAGCTGCAAGAGGTTCATCTAGAAGAAGTACTTGAGGTTTCATGATTAAAGCTCGACCTATAGCTACACGTTGTTTTTGTCCCCCACTTATCTCTCCAGGAAATTTGTCAGCATGTTCGTTCATCTGAATAAGAGAAAGCATGGCTTCAACTTCCTCTCGTATTTTTTCTAGTGGATAGCCTTGAATCTGCATTCCAAAAGCAATGTTATCCCAAACAGTTAGGTGTGGGAAAAGGGCATAGTTTTGGAAAATGGTGTTCACTTTTCTCTTATTAGCAGGGAGACGTGTAATATCTTCTGAGGAGAGAACAATGAAGCCTGTGTCTGGGGATTCAAAGCCGGCTATCATGCGTAATAGAGATGTTTTTCCACTGCCACTCGGTCCCAAGATGGAGAAGATTTCTCCGCGCTGAACGCAAAGCTCTGGGATGTCAACGACACAAGCTCCATTAAAGTGTTTTTTCAAGTTAGAAAGACACAGAAATGCACCCAAAACAATTTCCTCCGTGCAGTTGCTTCTGAAATGTAACAGCTAGTGACTAGAAAATCACTTCGATTTTGAGGAAAAATAAAACAAGTTTTTTTATATTTAAAACGAATATCTTACTCTTTTTTAAGTAAAAGTCTTTGCAAAAAAGTAGACTTTTTCTCTTTCTTTTTTGTAGAATTTTACTTGGAGCAATGATTTGTATCATTGTCTTTAATCTCTTCTAAGCAATTCTTGCTTTTTCGAAAGTTCCCTTCCAGGGAAATCTCTCAGTTTTCCCTTCATTTTGCTCTGTCAATTCTTTTTCTTTCATAATTCAGTTTTCTTCTGCTTTTCAGTCCTTTCTTTTTTCAATAAGGAATTTTATGTCACCAATACAAAATGTTAATAATGTAAGCACAACAACTACGAACTCTTCAACTTCCTCTGAAAACACACCAAGACAATCTGGTTTAGTCTCGACGACTCAATCCACACAAGTCTTGTCTTTAAATCCACTCACAAGAAATGGAGACGTTCTCAATTCAAGAGACGAGTCTACTCTTTCTCCCTCTGAGCGTAGGGTAACTTGGATCAGTTTGGACCAAGCTGAACAAGAGCCAAGAGTTCGTTCGGAGTCTGCGGTGACTTCCATCTTGACAACACAATGTCCTGATGAACGGGTACGAGAAATCTTGCGCGAAAGACATGGGCCCAGAGAAAAACTATTTAAAGCTGTTATTACAGCTGCTTCTGTAGCAGCCACCGCGTTATTAGTTTCTGCTTTGTCTTCGACTGATTTTTCTTGGATTGGCTATTCAGTTGCAGCAGCGACAGCTTTTTCATCTCAGGTTCTAATTGCAGTACATCCAAGCAGAAGTATTACGCATTATGCATCTCAAATTGTTTCTGCCATGGGGGGGCTTGGAAGGAGAGGAAGTGCAGATCAAGCTGACGGAGCGGGCCCAAACCAGGGAAGAGGGAGAGGTATAGGCATGGTGGATGTTCGTAGACGATTGTCTGTCTTTCAGGAAAGAATTCAGAACATAAGACGTCCTTCAACCGTAGAATCAGAAGGAGGGGTAGAGGGCACTTCTTCCTTGCCTCCGTTGAGTGAGCTTGTTCGTTTAAATCCTTCTAGATGGCAAGAGATTTTAATACATCAACGGGCAGTTGTTTGTGCACTCGCTACTTCGGTTTTTTCAATGGCATCTTTGTCCTATTTAACTGCCGCTTTGATTGCTGACTTGAGTGGTCTGGGTCTAAGTGGTTTACTTGCAGAGGTAAGTACAACCACTTCACCAACAACTACAGCCTTTACAGAATGGAATACGACCGTTCTTGGAACCACTGAGAGTGGAGTTTTTGATGTGCGACAAGCAAGAAATGAAGAAGTCGTTATAGACACAGACATTGAAAACCATGCTGATGAACTTATTTCAATAATTATGCAAGAACTTGGGCCTGACGGTGTTCTTTTGCTTTGTCATGCTCTTGCTTTTATGTATAACCTCCAGCGTCTTTTCCGAGCTCGAAGCAAAGGAAGACAGTTACTGGCTCTTGCAGAGGAAGAAGAGGTTAGAACACGCGAATCTGCGCCTGATATCGTTATAACGCCTCCACCCGGCAATAGTGATGCGTTCGAAATTGTTGACGAGACAAGGCAAGCACGCTCGAGTTCTAACCAGGAACAGTCTGTTGATGTGGAGGGATTGTATGATGATATGCCCCCTTTAGAGAGTGATGACGATGTCAGCCCATCAACAGGATCTTCTGGTGCAAGGCAAGTCCACGAGACATTACAGAGCGACTCAGAAGATGAGGAATTCTATGATGTGGAAGAAGACACAGTGGATGCTCGTCGTTCTGTCGTGCCTGTTCCTCCATCTTTGCCGTTGAATCCTGCTGTTGTATCTCTAATATCCGCGCGTTTAGGCATCGCAGTATCATCGGATCGGATGACGGTGCTTTCTATCGGGGAGATAGCCAGTCCCGTTCGGGTTCGTTCTACAAGGTATGAGGGTAGTTTCTTCATTTTACCGACCCTTAACGAGGAAGAGGAGTTTTTCGGCGAGGTTTTGGAACACAATAGTCACCACCCGAACCAAAATGGATCTTTACTTGCAAGATCAAACATGACAGTACCACGTGCGACCTCTCCATCATCTAAGACAGAAAAGGTATGTTGCACCGAACTATAAAGTTAAGGTTTTGACTGTTCTTCCTCCTTCAGGATAAATGGGCTTTTTGCTAAAATTGCTCTTAGGGGCTTCGGTCGGCTTCTCTAATCTGGAGTTTCCCCGCAAACCTTCAGACTTTGTCTTCCTTAAAGGGAGCTTCCTGACTTCTCTTCCTTTCGTCATTAACCTTGTCAACCCTGCGGTTTTCGCTTATGTCCATGTATAGTCGTGTTGTCTCTTCACTTTCGTTCCTGTTCGGGCCAACCTTTTTACCATTATTGATGGCCTGTTCTTTTTGTATTTCTCCAAATTTTGTTTTGGGAGAAGCTCCCGTTTTTTCTTCAGAGCACGACTCGTCCAACACAGTTTTAGTTCCAGAAGTCAATGAAGGGATGGCTCTTCTTGTTGTTCGTAAGGTTATCGATGTGGATGACTTAATGAGTTGGACAAGAAAGGCAGCTGAAGAAGAACGTTGTCTTGTTGTTCTGTTATCTTCAGATATTTCAATCTTTGAGAAATTGTCCGAATCAGGCTTGAAAAAGTTACGCAAGGAATGTCATATCTTGCAGTCTGAAAAAGCGACTGTTGGCAATGGGTTCAGCATTCCTTTGGACCTCGAAGGGGAAGAAGCTGTTGCAGTTTTTGCGTGTCCGGTTGCGGATAGGAATTCAGAAGATTTAATCCTGATTCATTGGGTGATTTTGACTGGGAAAACAGAGGTATTTGCCGATGTGATGCATTCTAGCACGAGCGCGCGACATTTCTTTGAGAAGCTCAACGGAAAACTGAAAGAACAAGTTCCTTTAGTCGAAACAGAAGAAGGTGCAAGAGAACAGTAGGATTTTATCGAAGAAGTGGATTTTGAGGGGCCTTTATCAAATTGCTGGCGGGCTACTGTTCATTTTTCCTTCTTAGATGAAAAGATATAGAGGTATGTTATAGAATCGCCACTGGTGGTTGCTGTGGTCCGAATGTGGTAGACAAGAATGCTACCCGGTTGGCTTTGTCTTAACTATCCGTTTCACAATTTCCGGTATTTGCGTATGCGCCTTTTTCCTGCCTTCTTGCTTCGCACGGTCCTTCTTTCTTTTTTATTCATCTGTCTCGTACCAAATGCCATGTTGGCTGGCAGTGTCTTTTTGCCTAGTTTAATTGAGTCGATCCAGAACTTTGGTTGTTGTGAACCGATTCTAGAAGAGATCGAATCAGAATCTTCAATAACAGGGGAAGATACCTTAGAAAATAAAGTCATTGAAAGTGGCGAGAGGTCCGTTTTTCTGGATATCAATCCTTTAGCCTCTTCTGACCTAACACCTGGAACTACCGTTTGTAGTGATTTAGAAGCAAGTCAGCCCTCTGCTTTTGAAAAGGCTCCTCGGTTTCCAGGACTGTTCGTGCATTGTTTAGTTGGAGAGGAAGAGGGGTATGACCTTATTCAAGGCCAGGATAAGGATGCGCTTGTTCTGCCTTCGGGGGAAAGGGCTCCAGGGTCTGGAGGCGAACACTTGGAAGCCGAAAGCTGCTCCCGCTGTAACGAGGACACTATTTCTACTTCTGCGCTGTGGCACGTTTTCTCGTCTCAGGAGGACGATTTAGAAGAGATCGGCATTGCAGCTGTTCCACCTCTTATTTCGGAGGGGCAATGTATTCCCTTAGAGTGGGAGGATGATCTGAAAGTAGAAGGTTCCTGTACTGAGGAAATTATCCCTGTTTCCACGTCAGACAAATGGCATATTGTTTCGTCCCAGAATGATGATTTAGAGGAGTGTGGTTGTGCTGTGGAAGCTGCTCCACCTCTCATTCCGGAAGGGCAGTGTACTCCCTCAGAGCAGGAAGATGATTTGGAAGTAGAAGGTTCCTGTACTGAGGAAATTGTTTCCACTACTGCACTGGATAGATGGCATGTTGTTTCATCTCAGGTAGAAACTGATCCCTATCTTGATTCAAATGAGCCATGCATGACTTTAGAACAAGAAAATGACTTGAAGACAGAGGTTGGTCCTTGTGCCGAAGGAATTGTTTCCACCTCTGTGTCGGACCAATGGCATGTTACCTCGACCTCGAAAGGTGATAGCTCTCTTCTCATGCTCAACGGGTTCAACTTTCCTTTAGAACAAGCAAAGGATGAAGAGACTCTCCTCAAGTGGTGTAAGAGGGCTGCTTTGGATGAAAAAGTCTTGATTGTTGTTTTAGGAAATGCAGAAAGGTACTTTAAGCGTTTCGAATATAGTGGACTAGCGCATCTTGCTAAGACTTGTCATTTGGTTTCTAGTACGGTTTCCGCAATTTCACAGACCTGCCAATTCGATTGCTCTTTTCCTGTTACTGGTATAATGATCTGTCCTGAGTTCAACGAAGAAGTGGACGGCATATTTTTGGAATGGTTAATGATTTATCCAGGACAGCAACTTTTCATTGATTTAATGAACAAGCAGGTCGACTTACACCGTTTTTTTCTTCATCTTAGACTTCATAGAAGCAGATAATTTTTGTTAATCTTCCTACACTTCCAAAGTAATCTTATGTTTAATTTCTCGATTTCTCCTCGATTTGAATTGTTCTTGAAACGGCGTTTTCCAAAGTATGCGCTCTATGTTCTTCTGCCTTTTTTGTCTTGTCCTAGCCTGTTTGAAATAAGAGCACAGGCCTCTCCGGTAGGCGTTGGAGGTCCGGAAGGGGAGTCTGATAGGGTGGAGTTTGAAGTTTCCACTTCTGGTCCAATTTCACATGGCCAGAACGGTAATGACGGGATGCCCGTGCATGGCACAGAGGGCGTTATGGAGGAAGGAGAAGATGATCGTCAGAAAGATGAGGACGGGGAGCAGCAGGTTGATTTGAGCTCCGAAGAAAGCGATCATGTTGGACATCCACGAGAGCTCTCACATAAAAACGCAGTTCATAAACTGCGCACTTCGAAATCGCCAACTAATTCTACGTCAACTTCGTCTAACGGCACTGGTTCTACATCTGGAAATACATCTTCGACTTCTTCTAATCTAGCACATGAACCGTTATCGTCTGATGGCCATTCGGGCGAACGTCAAAATGCAGGGCAAGATAAACAACCAGTAGGAGGTCTTTCCTCGAGCCCTCCAGAAGATGTTGACCACGATGAGGATGGTGTGCACCATAATTTCATTGTTCAAGGCATGGTAGATACACCCGAGCAATTGCTAGAATGGTGTAAGAAGGCTGCGGAAGATAAAAAATTACTCATTGTTACAAACGAAGATCCCAGCGTATTTTTCCCTGGTTTTTCAGATAATGCAGAACGTTATTTAAATACACACTGTTATATCGTTATGAGCAATCCTGGAGTTGTTTGCCGGGCCCTTAAAATTTATATTAAGATCGCAATTTATGGTGTTGTTGTGTGTCCGCGTTTAGAAGGGAATACCCTCCTGACAAAGTGGGATCCTATTTTTCCAGGCAGTGACTACCTTTCTCGTCTTTGTTCGGAAGGAGCAGAATCTGATTTGAAGCCTGATGACTTTTTCTTACATTTATCTTACTTCAGTTATCACACAATTCAGTCCAAAGTTTAAATAAAAGCTTGACATTGAATCGGAAACGAGAGACAAGCAGTTAATAGGTGGAAACGCATAGATTTGCTCTTTCTTTTCAAGGCAGCTGCCTCTTTAGCGTTATTGCAATCAATCTTAAAGGGGCCTCTTTCTTCCTATTCCATCAGTTATAGATTGCTATTTTCTTTTAGCTCCTTCTCTCTTCTACGTAAAGGGGCGTAAATCGGGCTCTACTTGCTTAAAAAATCGATTTGGATTGAATCCCTAGGGAACCGTAATGCATATCCTTCAAAAAAAAGTTATTTTAGTCTGCACGACTCTCTTTTCTTTATTAGGAAATTCCTCTTTTGAACAGGAACACCTCCCTTCTTTTGGGCACCAGCACTCTTTAGATAATGAGGAGTTCTCAGAGGTTGCAAGTGTTACACAGCTCTTTTCTTTGATCGTTAGATCGTGCATGCCCAATTTAGACGCTGGAAAGCGACAGGTGTTTTTGATCGGTGTTTGGGACCCTGATCAAGAAAAATCTTTTCCTCTGTGGCTTTGTTTTCCCCGAGTCCAGAATTCTAATTCTTTTTGCAAAGGGTGTGCCCTTTGGGGTGTTTTTTGCCAGTTAAAGAAGACGGGGTTCGTACAAGGGGACTATCCAAACTCAGAAATTTGCTGGGTTATTCTTAGAAAAGATTTGTTCGTTCAATTTATAGATTTTTTCTCTAGAGGAGAGGTAGGAGGAAGTGTATCTATTGAGGCAGCTAAGTCTTGCGTGCTATCCTTATCTACGTTTGAAGATAATGAAGATTATTGGCACGTAACTTGGTCTCTCTTATGCTCTGGAGGCACAAAAGATCTTTCCAATGCATTGAAAAGAGGCTCGCTTTTTCAAGAAGATACTATTGAATCTCTCTTCCCTTTTTCTGAGAAATCAAGGCAATTGCGGAAGCCGGCCCGTGATTGAATCTTGGCCAATAAACCAAATTATGTTTACAATTTGTTAAAAACTTGCAAGGGCAAAACTCATGACAAACTTCAATCTGTTTAAAAAAAGCCTTCTGATAGCTCTTCTCTCCAACGTAGCTAGTTTTTCTCCATTGGCTTCAGCTTTCTGTAATGAGGGTGAAGCGACGGTGATTCAAACCACTGAAGAAGGTGTAATTCAGCGAGTTCAAACATCCGAGGAAGAGACTTCTTCTGGCTCCGATCAAAGAAATGTTAAGAGCGATTCCGAAGAGAGCTCTTCGACAGAGGAACAAGCCGATTAATCTTTCAGCTACGTCCTAAATATTGGAGGACTTAGTTGTTTTTAAGAAAACCCTCTTAAAGGAGGGTTTTCTTTTTTCTGTCTCTTCAAAGAAGATTTCATTTCTGTTATAGGGGTTGCTCGTCGTACCTACTTCTTAACAGGAGCCTTTCAGTTTATGTTTTCTTCAAGGAGATTGCTGTATCGCATGTTTTATGCGACATTAGGATGTGCGATGCTGATGACTTCTCTCCACGGGAGAGAGGTAAAAACACGCAGATTCAAACTCACAGAGCCACAAGGAAAAGTGCAAAACGTGCTTAGCCAGTTATCCTGGCTAAATTTGAATGAAACTCAAGATATGGACCTCCTGAAGGAGATTTGCAGGGCTTTAGAAGCTGGCAAAGCTCTTTGCTTAATGGTTGATCCTGGTGTCTTTGATTTCAGTGAGAAAGAGTTGGAATGGGTCTGGAAACATTTCTTTGTCCTGCCCATTTCGGATAGAGATATCAAAGTATTGGTCTCTTTTAGACCACAGGAGGAAGACAACAGCGCAGCTCCTTCGATTTGTTTGATCAAAATGGAGGCTTCAAGAACCGGATCTGCTGTTCGGATTGTGTCGGCGGAGAGTTTTTCCAATAGGGAGGTACATGAGCTTTATTCCAGGGGGATTCTTATCGAAGAAATGAATCTCTTCCTTAGAGGTGCACCTCTTCAAGATCTTGCTTCGCCTATTCCTGTGAATGATCTGTCCGAGGGGGGAAAAGAAGAGCAATTCAGACCAGAAAAAAAAGAAGTGATCTCATTTCGAGAAATTCAGCTACCTCCCTCTTCACCCACTAAAAGAGCTCTTTAATACAGCGGCATCCTTCCCTTTGAGCTCGAGGGGAGGGGGAGCTCTCTGTTTATTCTGTCTTCTAAAAATTAATTTTTATACAATAGAAGGGGAATTGTCTTTCTCAATCTTCATTTCTTTTTGCTGTTCCTCAATGCTTAAGGTTCCCTAATGTTTTGGAAAAACTGTAAGTCTTTCTTCTTTCTTCTTCTATGTAGCTCTCTTCAGCTGTCAGCTCGACCACAGTGGCTTTATTCTGGCGAGCTTCCAAAACTTGTTTCCAAAGTTCAGCGAAGGGGTGTTCAGCTTTTTCTCATCTCGGAACACAGCCCTCATATTGAGGCTTTAACAGATCATGAGTTGCACAAATTATCAAGAGATGTATGTGTACGAATGGTCACGCCACTTGACCTCGAAAATCTTTTTTCATTTGAAAGGGGGACGTCAGGAAGCGATATAGAGCTCGTGTGCATTCGATTCCCGACTCATGAAGAAGAGAAAACAGGATTTAGCAGTCTAAGAATTACATTTGTCTCCTCTGTAGGTTTTCGTCACTTAGTTCAAGCAGAAGGGTCCGTCATGGAGGCTATGCGAGTTCTACATCTTATCAGAGAGTGATCTCGCTCAGAGCTATTGACACCATTATGGAAAACGACTTAATTCGGTGCAGTTTGCCCTTCTAAAAAGAGTAAGGGCTGGCCGAATACAAAAGCTTTTCTCCGTACAAGGTCTTCTCCCAAATTTGGTATGATGTGAGGGCGTGCGTTGTTGTAGGCTACGTAGGAACGATGAATTCGGAGGACCTGTTTATGAAAAATTCTTGGTTTTATCTTCTTCTGCCTTGTCTGTTTTTTCTCTGTCCCCTCAGAGGAGAAGGCCCTTTGCTCGGGGAATCTTTTGAAAAATCCCAAAATCATTTCTATAAAGATTTTTTAAGCACATGTGATGCCTTTAGCGAGGTGATTGAGCGTGGATTGTCTTGTTGGAGTTCTCCATCTGATCCCGCACGTTTTGCCTTTCCTGGTGTCTTTGTTGTCGTTTTAGATCACCCTGGCGGTACGATTTATCAATCTATCATTGAGCAAGAGGCTTTTGCTCTTGTCCGAGAGAAGGTCCAAATTGTTCCCTTGCTTATCGATGCTAAGCATAGTGCTATGAATTGTTTGCCTCTGCCTTCTCTTGCTGTTTTTCGTTTAGATCAAAGGGAAGGATTTTATGGAGGCACTTCTTTAGCTAATGCTTTAAGTGGTGGTACTTTTTTTGGATCGACTCTCATATGGCTTCATGAGCAGGGTCTTCTTCCCAAGATCATCTTGAGCGTCCTCGATAAGCAGGAGGAATCGTTTTTGGTTGAACAAGAAGTCATAACGGAATAAGAGCAACTTTGTTCTCTAGAAATTGCAGAAGAAGGAGAGTAGCCGTGTTTAAAAAGTGCCGCATCTGCTCCACGGTTTGGTTGATTGGATTGTTACACGCGCTTCCCACTCTAGGGGGGGGTAATGCGAGTCGATGGATGAAGGGAGAAGCAGAGAAGGATCTAATAGCAATGCCTAATAAGAGAGACATTGTGATCTTGGACTGGCAAAACAGCTCCGGTCGGAAGAACCTTGCTTTTGGACCAGAAAAAGATCGTTCGAACTGGAGCATAAGGGATTCTTTTGCCTCTCAGCGTACACGGCCCTTTTTCAATGAAAGTAAACAGCTTCTACAAGAGCGTCAAATGGCTTGGAGTCTCCTTCAGGGAATGCCATTTTACTACGGTAAAATCGATCAAAATCTACTTGCTTTACGTGAGCCAGCGTCCATTGGCCCTGATAAGCCCGGATTGCTTTCTCCAGAATCTTTGCTTCTATCTGAGGGCATGTCCCTTGCTCAAAGTGTACCAGATAGTGCTGCCCGGATTGAGGAAATTATAAAAGGCAATAAGGCTCCGATTATTGCAGGAGAGGAAATTCTTTATGTTCCATTGGATAGTGAAGAAGAACATCAGCTTAAGAAAGAGCTTGCTCTTAAGGATCTAACAAAACCTTTTTTGATCTTTTATTATGCTCAAGAGTTTACGGCTTTGGCCGATTCCTTGGAGAATTACTTGGAGAGAAGCACTTTAGTTCCTTATGTAAGGGTGCTAAACTCCGGATCCAAGGCCTTGCTACAAGATGTCTTTCAAAAAAGGTTCGTGGGATTTCGATTACCAATCCTTGTATTTGTTAGCGGGGGATGGGCTTTAGGCCCTCAAGGCCCGAATAAGCAACATTTACGTTTCGATGCAAAAAATGTTGGCAATGGAGAATTTCTCGTCTCTGTTTTCACAAATGGAGATCTGAGCAAATACGTCCTTGGCATGTTAAGATTGAAGGAGCAAGAGCTACGGACTAAATTGCTCCTTGATCAGTAGACATTTGGTCGTCCGGTAAACGCACCTAGAGGAAGGTGCGTTTTTCTGTATTCTAAGACACAACATAACAAACATTATCAGACGTTAAGACCGTTCTGCTCCCCCGCAGCTTGAAGGAAACCACTAAAGTATGTTTGTCTGAATAAGGATGGGGCTTGGTTTTGGGTACGGGTGTTTTCCCGGATTTCATTAGCACCCCGGTCTTCTTTTGTTTCTTCTGTTCTTTCCAACCTCGAGAGCTCTTTAGATTAGAACTGATTCTGTCCGACCCTTTCTTCCTGCCAAGTTGTGTGAGAGCTCTCTTTCAATTAAAACTGTTTCGTTTCCTTCTATCCCATGGACACTCGTCGTATTTCTATCTCAAACCAATCGCCTGAGCGTTTGGACGAAGCTGCTTCTTCAGATGAGAATATACCCGCTCCTTCTCGAAAAGAAGATCGTTTAGTAAGAATCTTTACGGCTTTGCAAAAAATTTGGAATCAATCAAGGCAAAGCTTTAATTACGTCTCTTGGCAAAGATTAAAAGGGCGGCCGATTGAGCTATTGAAGAACTCCCCTTTCTCTAAGTATGTTCAAAATATGAAGCTAGCTTTTTCTCAGCAAAGCGAAACGACAAAGAAGTCTCTTCTACGTCATTCAATTGTTGTTGGGGGTTATTCTTTCTCTCTACTATTTCATCAATTAGCAGAAATTGGAGCTTTGCGCGGTGCTTCTATAGGAGAGATTGGTCTTGGCATAGCTGGACTTTGTTTCGAAGCGTTTAATATAGCGCAAATGGTCGTGCGATTTATTTCTTTCCTAAAGCTCTATAGCAAAGCCAGGTTGTATCCTGGAGCGATATCTGTAGAAGAAAGGGCAAAACTAGTCGAGAAAACCTCTAAGCAACATCTCATTCAAATGCTTGCAGAGCTTGGAGCCTCTCTAACAGGCATTGCCTCACATGCTTTGCGAATAGCTGCTGTTTTTATTCCGGCTCTATCACTTGGTGTTATAGCTCTCTCTTTTTTAAGCTCCCTATCTTCAACTATCGAAGCTATCAGTGAGTTAATGAAAACGCTTAAAGATCCGACTGTCTCAAAAAAAAGTCTTCTCTTAAAGATTGGAATCGTCCTCCTCAATGCTCTTGCAACAACAGCCTTCCTTTCTCAGGCTATTATGCAAGTCTCCCCTCCTCCTCTTTCTGCAGTAGCTACGCTTTCTTTTGCTCTTTTGCAATTTTTCTATATTGCTATTGCCTTGTTTGGCTTAAAAGTAAAAGCTGAACAAAGACTCAATATGGCTTCTTAAGACAACTAGAAAACAATTCTGAAATTTCATCTGGATAATTTGCTCATGGATTCCCAACATGTTCATGATGGTCGAAATGCTTCTTCCCCTTCACCTCAAGTTCCTTCTGAACGAAAATCTAGCCTTAAAGGTTTTGTTCCCAAAAGAACTATGAAAAATCAAATACAAAGACCAGGCCTCTGGAAAAGGGTACGAGCCTTTATTTTTTTAATAGAAATTTCGTTAAAAAAAAGGTTTTCTTATGTAAAATCGCATGATTTCATTTCTAAGCTCTCAACACGCCTTACTGTTCT
>NZ_QQBG01000012.1 GCF_003339615.1 Candidatus Similichlamydia laticola | reverse complement strand
GCGTTTCGAATATAGTGGACTAGCGCATCTTGCTAAGACTTGTCATTTGGTTTCTAGTACGGTTTCCGCAATTTCACAGACCTGCCAATTCGATTGCTCTTTTCCTGTTACTGGTATAATGATCTGTCCTGAGTTCAACGAAGAAGTGGACGGCATATTTTTGGAATGGTTAATGATTTATCCAGGACAGCAACTTTTCATTGATTTAATGAACAAGCAGGTCGACTTACACCGTTTTTTTCTTCATCTTAGACTTCATAGAAGCAGATAATTTTTGTTAATCTTCCTACACTTCCAAAGTAATCTTATGTTTAATTTCTCGATTTCTCCTCGATTTGAATTGTTCTTGAAACGGCGTTTTCCAAAGTATGCGCTCTATGTTCTTCTGCCTTTTTTGTCTTGTCCTAGCCTGTTTGAAATAAGAGCACAGGCCTCTCCGGTAGGCGTTGGAGGTCCGGAAGGGGAGTCTGATAGGGTGGAGTTTGAAGTTTCCACTTCTGGTCCAATTTCACATGGCCAGAACGGTAATGACGGGATGCCCGTGCATGGCACAGAGGGCGTTATGGAGGAAGGAGAAGATGATCGTCAGAAAGATGAGGACGGGGAGCAGCAGGTTGATTTGAGCTCCGAAGAAAGCGATCATGTTGGACATCCACGAGAGCTCTCACATAAAAACGCAGTTCATAAACTGCGCACTTCGAAATCGCCAACTAATTCTACGTCAACTTCGTCTAACGGCACTGGTTCTACATCTGGAAATACATCTTCGACTTCTTCTAATCTAGCACATGAACCGTTATCGTCTGATGGCCATTCGGGCGAACGTCAAAATGCAGGGCAAGATAAACAACCAGTAGGAGGTCTTTCCTCGAGCCCTCCAGAAGATGTTGACCACGATGAGGATGGTGTGCACCATAATTTCATTGTTCAAGGCATGGTAGATACACCCGAGCAATTGCTAGAATGGTGTAAGAAGGCTGCGGAAGATAAAAAATTACTCATTGTTACAAACGAAGATCCCAGCGTATTTTTCCCTGGTTTTTCAGATAATGCAGAACGTTATTTAAATACACACTGTTATATCGTTATGAGCAATCCTGGAGTTGTTTGCCGGGCCCTTAAAATTTATATTAAGATCGCAATTTATGGTGTTGTTGTGTGTCCGCGTTTAGAAGGGAATACCCTCCTGACAAAGTGGGATCCTATTTTTCCAGGCAGTGACTACCTTTCTCGTCTTTGTTCGGAAGGAGCAGAATCTGATTTGAAGCCTGATGACTTTTTCTTACATTTATCTTACTTCAGTTATCACACAATTCAGTCCAAAGTTTAAATAAAAGCTTGACATTGAATCGGAAACGAGAGACAAGCAGTTAATAGGTGGAAACGCATAGATTTGCTCTTTCTTTTCAAGGCAGCTGCCTCTTTAGCGTTATTGCAATCAATCTTAAAGGGGCCTCTTTCTTCCTATTCCATCAGTTATAGATTGCTATTTTCTTTTAGCTCCTTCTCTCTTCTACGTAAAGGGGCGTAAATCGGGCTCTACTTGCTTAAAAAATCGATTTGGATTGAATCCCTAGGGAACCGTAATGCATATCCTTCAAAAAAAAGTTATTTTAGTCTGCACGACTCTCTTTTCTTTATTAGGAAATTCCTCTTTTGAACAGGAACACCTCCCTTCTTTTGGGCACCAGCACTCTTTAGATAATGAGGAGTTCTCAGAGGTTGCAAGTGTTACACAGCTCTTTTCTTTGATCGTTAGATCGTGCATGCCCAATTTAGACGCTGGAAAGCGACAGGTGTTTTTGATCGGTGTTTGGGACCCTGATCAAGAAAAATCTTTTCCTCTGTGGCTTTGTTTTCCCCGAGTCCAGAATTCTAATTCTTTTTGCAAAGGGTGTGCCCTTTGGGGTGTTTTTTGCCAGTTAAAGAAGACGGGGTTCGTACAAGGGGACTATCCAAACTCAGAAATTTGCTGGGTTATTCTTAGAAAAGATTTGTTCGTTCAATTTATAGATTTTTTCTCTAGAGGAGAGGTAGGAGGAAGTGTATCTATTGAGGCAGCTAAGTCTTGCGTGCTATCCTTATCTACGTTTGAAGATAATGAAGATTATTGGCACGTAACTTGGTCTCTCTTATGCTCTGGAGGCACAAAAGATCTTTCCAATGCATTGAAAAGAGGCTCGCTTTTTCAAGAAGATACTATTGAATCTCTCTTCCCTTTTTCTGAGAAATCAAGGCAATTGCGGAAGCCGGCCCGTGATTGAATCTTGGCCAATAAACCAAATTATGTTTACAATTTGTTAAAAACTTGCAAGGGCAAAACTCATGACAAACTTCAATCTGTTTAAAAAAAGCCTTCTGATAGCTCTTCTCTCCAACGTAGCTAGTTTTTCTCCATTGGCTTCAGCTTTCTGTAATGAGGGTGAAGCGACGGTGATTCAAACCACTGAAGAAGGTGTAATTCAGCGAGTTCAAACATCCGAGGAAGAGACTTCTTCTGGCTCCGATCAAAGAAATGTTAAGAGCGATTCCGAAGAGAGCTCTTCGACAGAGGAACAAGCCGATTAATCTTTCAGCTACGTCCTAAATATTGGAGGACTTAGTTGTTTTTAAGAAAACCCTCTTAAAGGAGGGTTTTCTTTTTTCTGTCTCTTCAAAGAAGATTTCATTTCTGTTATAGGGGTTGCTCGTCGTACCTACTTCTTAACAGGAGCCTTTCAGTTTATGTTTTCTTCAAGGAGATTGCTGTATCGCATGTTTTATGCGACATTAGGATGTGCGATGCTGATGACTTCTCTCCACGGGAGAGAGGTAAAAACACGCAGATTCAAACTCACAGAGCCACAAGGAAAAGTGCAAAACGTGCTTAGCCAGTTATCCTGGCTAAATTTGAATGAAACTCAAGATATGGACCTCCTGAAGGAGATTTGCAGGGCTTTAGAAGCTGGCAAAGCTCTTTGCTTAATGGTTGATCCTGGTGTCTTTGATTTCAGTGAGAAAGAGTTGGAATGGGTCTGGAAACATTTCTTTGTCCTGCCCATTTCGGATAGAGATATCAAAGTATTGGTCTCTTTTAGACCACAGGAGGAAGACAACAGCGCAGCTCCTTCGATTTGTTTGATCAAAATGGAGGCTTCAAGAACCGGATCTGCTGTTCGGATTGTGTCGGCGGAGAGTTTTTCCAATAGGGAGGTACATGAGCTTTATTCCAGGGGGATTCTTATCGAAGAAATGAATCTCTTCCTTAGAGGTGCACCTCTTCAAGATCTTGCTTCGCCTATTCCTGTGAATGATCTGTCCGAGGGGGGAAAAGAAGAGCAATTCAGACCAGAAAAAAAAGAAGTGATCTCATTTCGAGAAATTCAGCTACCTCCCTCTTCACCCACTAAAAGAGCTCTTTAATACAGCGGCATCCTTCCCTTTGAGCTCGAGGGGAGGGGGAGCTCTCTGTTTATTCTGTCTTCTAAAAATTAATTTTTATACAATAGAAGGGGAATTGTCTTTCTCAATCTTCATTTCTTTTTGCTGTTCCTCAATGCTTAAGGTTCCCTAATGTTTTGGAAAAACTGTAAGTCTTTCTTCTTTCTTCTTCTATGTAGCTCTCTTCAGCTGTCAGCTCGACCACAGTGGCTTTATTCTGGCGAGCTTCCAAAACTTGTTTCCAAAGTTCAGCGAAGGGGTGTTCAGCTTTTTCTCATCTCGGAACACAGCCCTCATATTGAGGCTTTAACAGATCATGAGTTGCACAAATTATCAAGAGATGTATGTGTACGAATGGTCACGCCACTTGACCTCGAAAATCTTTTTTCATTTGAAAGGGGGACGTCAGGAAGCGATATAGAGCTCGTGTGCATTCGATTCCCGACTCATGAAGAAGAGAAAACAGGATTTAGCAGTCTAAGAATTACATTTGTCTCCTCTGTAGGTTTTCGTCACTTAGTTCAAGCAGAAGGGTCCGTCATGGAGGCTATGCGAGTTCTACATCTTATCAGAGAGTGATCTCGCTCAGAGCTATTGACACCATTATGGAAAACGACTTAATTCGGTGCAGTTTGCCCTTCTAAAAAGAGTAAGGGCTGGCCGAATACAAAAGCTTTTCTCCGTACAAGGTCTTCTCCCAAATTTGGTATGATGTGAGGGCGTGCGTTGTTGTAGGCTACGTAGGAACGATGAATTCGGAGGACCTGTTTATGAAAAATTCTTGGTTTTATCTTCTTCTGCCTTGTCTGTTTTTTCTCTGTCCCCTCAGAGGAGAAGGCCCTTTGCTCGGGGAATCTTTTGAAAAATCCCAAAATCATTTCTATAAAGATTTTTTAAGCACATGTGATGCCTTTAGCGAGGTGATTGAGCGTGGATTGTCTTGTTGGAGTTCTCCATCTGATCCCGCACGTTTTGCCTTTCCTGGTGTCTTTGTTGTCGTTTTAGATCACCCTGGCGGTACGATTTATCAATCTATCATTGAGCAAGAGGCTTTTGCTCTTGTCCGAGAGAAGGTCCAAATTGTTCCCTTGCTTATCGATGCTAAGCATAGTGCTATGAATTGTTTGCCTCTGCCTTCTCTTGCTGTTTTTCGTTTAGATCAAAGGGAAGGATTTTATGGAGGCACTTCTTTAGCTAATGCTTTAAGTGGTGGTACTTTTTTTGGATCGACTCTCATATGGCTTCATGAGCAGGGTCTTCTTCCCAAGATCATCTTGAGCGTCCTCGATAAGCAGGAGGAATCGTTTTTGGTTGAACAAGAAGTCATAACGGAATAAGAGCAACTTTGTTCTCTAGAAATTGCAGAAGAAGGAGAGTAGCCGTGTTTAAAAAGTGCCGCATCTGCTCCACGGTTTGGTTGATTGGATTGTTACACGCGCTTCCCACTCTAGGGGGGGGTAATGCGAGTCGATGGATGAAGGGAGAAGCAGAGAAGGATCTAATAGCAATGCCTAATAAGAGAGACATTGTGATCTTGGACTGGCAAAACAGCTCCGGTCGGAAGAACCTTGCTTTTGGACCAGAAAAAGATCGTTCGAACTGGAGCATAAGGGATTCTTTTGCCTCTCAGCGTACACGGCCCTTTTTCAATGAAAGTAAACAGCTTCTACAAGAGCGTCAAATGGCTTGGAGTCTCCTTCAGGGAATGCCATTTTACTACGGTAAAATCGATCAAAATCTACTTGCTTTACGTGAGCCAGCGTCCATTGGCCCTGATAAGCCCGGATTGCTTTCTCCAGAATCTTTGCTTCTATCTGAGGGCATGTCCCTTGCTCAAAGTGTACCAGATAGTGCTGCCCGGATTGAGGAAATTATAAAAGGCAATAAGGCTCCGATTATTGCAGGAGAGGAAATTCTTTATGTTCCATTGGATAGTGAAGAAGAACATCAGCTTAAGAAAGAGCTTGCTCTTAAGGATCTAACAAAACCTTTTTTGATCTTTTATTATGCTCAAGAGTTTACGGCTTTGGCCGATTCCTTGGAGAATTACTTGGAGAGAAGCACTTTAGTTCCTTATGTAAGGGTGCTAAACTCCGGATCCAAGGCCTTGCTACAAGATGTCTTTCAAAAAAGGTTCGTGGGATTTCGATTACCAATCCTTGTATTTGTTAGCGGGGGATGGGCTTTAGGCCCTCAAGGCCCGAATAAGCAACATTTACGTTTCGATGCAAAAAATGTTGGCAATGGAGAATTTCTCGTCTCTGTTTTCACAAATGGAGATCTGAGCAAATACGTCCTTGGCATGTTAAGATTGAAGGAGCAAGAGCTACGGACTAAATTGCTCCTTGATCAGTAGACATTTGGTCGTCCGGTAAACGCACCTAGAGGAAGGTGCGTTTTTCTGTATTCTAAGACACAACATAACAAACATTATCAGACGTTAAGACCGTTCTGCTCCCCCGCAGCTTGAAGGAAACCACTAAAGTATGTTTGTCTGAATAAGGATGGGGCTTGGTTTTGGGTACGGGTGTTTTCCCGGATTTCATTAGCACCCCGGTCTTCTTTTGTTTCTTCTGTTCTTTCCAACCTCGAGAGCTCTTTAGATTAGAACTGATTCTGTCCGACCCTTTCTTCCTGCCAAGTTGTGTGAGAGCTCTCTTTCAATTAAAACTGTTTCGTTTCCTTCTATCCCATGGACACTCGTCGTATTTCTATCTCAAACCAATCGCCTGAGCGTTTGGACGAAGCTGCTTCTTCAGATGAGAATATACCCGCTCCTTCTCGAAAAGAAGATCGTTTAGTAAGAATCTTTACGGCTTTGCAAAAAATTTGGAATCAATCAAGGCAAAGCTTTAATTACGTCTCTTGGCAAAGATTAAAAGGGCGGCCGATTGAGCTATTGAAGAACTCCCCTTTCTCTAAGTATGTTCAAAATATGAAGCTAGCTTTTTCTCAGCAAAGCGAAACGACAAAGAAGTCTCTTCTACGTCATTCAATTGTTGTTGGGGGTTATTCTTTCTCTCTACTATTTCATCAATTAGCAGAAATTGGAGCTTTGCGCGGTGCTTCTATAGGAGAGATTGGTCTTGGCATAGCTGGACTTTGTTTCGAAGCGTTTAATATAGCGCAAATGGTCGTGCGATTTATTTCTTTCCTAAAGCTCTATAGCAAAGCCAGGTTGTATCCTGGAGCGATATCTGTAGAAGAAAGGGCAAAACTAGTCGAGAAAACCTCTAAGCAACATCTCATTCAAATGCTTGCAGAGCTTGGAGCCTCTCTAACAGGCATTGCCTCACATGCTTTGCGAATAGCTGCTGTTTTTATTCCGGCTCTATCACTTGGTGTTATAGCTCTCTCTTTTTTAAGCTCCCTATCTTCAACTATCGAAGCTATCAGTGAGTTAATGAAAACGCTTAAAGATCCGACTGTCTCAAAAAAAAGTCTTCTCTTAAAGATTGGAATCGTCCTCCTCAATGCTCTTGCAACAACAGCCTTCCTTTCTCAGGCTATTATGCAAGTCTCCCCTCCTCCTCTTTCTGCAGTAGCTACGCTTTCTTTTGCTCTTTTGCAATTTTTCTATATTGCTATTGCCTTGTTTGGCTTAAAAGTAAAAGCTGAACAAAGACTCAATATGGCTTCTTAAGACAACTAGAAAACAATTCTGAAATTTCATCTGGATAATTTGCTCATGGATTCCCAACATGTTCATGATGGTCGAAATGCTTCTTCCCCTTCACCTCAAGTTCCTTCTGAACGAAAATCTAGCCTTAAAGGTTTTGTTCCCAAAAGAACTATGAAAAATCAAATACAAAGACCAGGCCTCTGGAAAAGGGTACGAGCCTTTATTTTTTTAATAGAAATTTCGTTAAAAAAAAGGTTTTCTTATGTAAAATCGCATGATTTCATTTCTAAGCTCTCAACACGCCTTACTGTTCTAAATGTCTTACAGGTTTCTGTCTTATTTTAACTTGTATCTGAAGTCAAAAAGAACGCAAAACCTATCTAAAGAAGAAAAAGAGAAGTTAAGAAATAAAAGATCAAAATTGCACCTTTCATTGATCTTGACAGAACTTTTTTCAAGTTTAACAGGAATGGTCTCTAGCAGTTTTCGTATTGCTTCAAATTTTGTTCCTGGACTTAGTTTAGCCGTTGCTATTTCTTCTTTTTTAAGTTCATTATTCTCTACATTTAATGCTATTCTCGCTCTCCTTCAAATCTTAAAGCATTCTCGAGTTATCCCTAGAAAACTACTTCTTCTGCACATTGGAATTGTTCTCCTAAATATTCTAGCCACAGCTTCTTTTTTAGCTCAGGCGATTTTAAGTGTGTCACCCCCTCCACTTTCATTTATAGCTACTCTATCTTTTGCTCTTCTTCAATTTATTTATATTGCAGTGAGTATGACTGCTCTAAAGGATAAAGTAGAACAAAAATTAATCACGTAATCCAATCTTGGACATCTCCTCCCGTTTTCTAAAGGTCTCTTAGAGCAAATAGAGCAAAAATTTGTTGCACTTGTCACACTGAGGACATCAATGACAACTCCATCTATTCCGGTATCGGCTCATACAAACAATGCCTCCTTTACTTATTTGAGAAGAGCTGTGCAATTCGCACACTGTCAATCTGTTCATCTCATAAGGGTGGGTCAGAAAGTTGCTTATATTGGAAAAGAAGTCATTAAGCCTGCTGAGCAAATGATTAGGCAAGGTCAAGTTGTGCTAAAGCAGCTTAAACTACATCAATACACAGAGCCCCTAATGAGGGGTTCACATTTTGTACTTTTGCTTCCTTCTGTAGCAGAATTTGGAACCATTGGTGTAAGTACGTGGAAAAAAGCTAACCTTGTTGCTAAAATCAATGATTGGAGAAAGCAACTATCCCGAGAGATGGATGAATCTTCTAGAAAGACATTAAGTTTGAAAATTCAGGAAGGGTTAAAAGATCTACGAGATTCTTATTCCAAGACCAATCTCCTACACTTATTTGCTTCTATGGCCGATATAGTGAATAATTTAGTCACGATTGTTCAGAAACTTGGAAAAGCCATTCCTATTTTTGGGTCTTTTGTTGCAGAAATTATTGCTGCATCCTTGCAGTTGGCTTTACGATTGGGAGACCTTGCAAGATCTCTTTTATACAAAGCAGGTAAAACTGCCGTTTTAGTTGCCTTTTCTGATGTTTGTATTTCTATATTGAAGGTGATCAAACCTGTTGTTCTTGTTATTCTCACTTTTGCTGGCTTCCTCTCCCCTCATGTTCTCCTTGCTTTTACACTGATTAGTTGTGTAATGGGCCTGTTGAGATGTTTAAAAGCTAGTTTTGCTCTTGGAGCAGAATCTTGTATTACAGGCAGCATGAAGCTAGAACTAGCTTTGAAATGGCTAGCATGGATTTTTTCTCTTGTTGTCGGTGTAACGGGATTAGTCGATGCATTTGTATTTTTAGATGGTTCTTTAGATAAAACTATGCTCATTATGAATTCCATCCTATTTCTTGTGCATATTCCTATCCTAGCCTTAGGAATACATAACAATTTAGAAAAACGAAGAATCACCTAGCATTATTCCTTTAGTTTTCAGAGAAAAGGCCTTTCTGGTATATCTTGGAGAGATTTTACAATAAAATCTGAGGATAGGTTTTGTTTCTGGTCAACTTTGGGATGCTTTTTTTCTTTCCACATTACAAATAAATCAAACAATAAAGATGGTCTACTCCATTGGAATTTTGGGGATTGGATTTGACAAAAGGAAGATATCAACTATTCCACACAGTTGGCTTGTTTTTTCGAATTGGACACAGTTCAAAGAACGAATGACCCTCTTGATCCAAAAGGTCCGATTGGATCTGCCCTGCTTGCTTTAGGCTATGAACACAACTCAACCCGAGTGGGCCCAAACTAAACAAGCTGTACAATTGCTCTTTCAATGAAAGATAACATTGCTGTCTTTTCCAATGAGCCTTATCTCGGTCTTGAACTTAGATGAGTTTGTGTTAGCACAAGCCTACTTGAGTATCGTTCCTAAAAATACTGCTCGTGATGTTCCTATTCATTTTGGCTTTATGCCTCATAAAGAACGAACTCTGCTTGGGAAGAAGTGCAGTCGAATAATTAATCCTGGAGCATTGCCTCTCTTTTTGGATATCATGGCAGGAGATTGGGCAAAGAAAGAGAAAGGATGTGAGATCCGCATCTTAGAGACGGAATGGTACTGAAAATAAGGGATTACATTGTTTAGATCTTTTCGTTGGATTATTTTAATCGGTACTCTTGTTTTTTTTAGTCATTTCCTTTTGCAATCTACACATAAGAGGAGACTTGTCCTTCTAGGATGGCCAAATTGTCTTGCGTCAGAGCTCTTGGAGCTCTTTGAAAAAGAGTTTGACTGTCAAGTGATCTACAGCCTTTTTGAGAGCAACGAAGAGATGTACACCCGTATCAAGAATGGAGGTATTGGTTACGATATGGTCTTCTGTTCTTCGTATTTCATTGAACTTATGCAAGACCAAGGGCTACTACGTCGACTGAATCATAAAAAAATACCAAATATTTCCTATATTGATCGTGACTATCTTACATGTTCTCCAGACCCCGACATGATTTATAGTATTCCTCAGATTATTGGCATTTTAGGGATTGGATTTGACAAAGGAAAGTGCCCGAACAGACCAGATAGTTGGTTTGTTTTTTCACGTTGGTCTCATTTTAAGAAACGCATGACTTTATTGAATGATCCTAAGGACACTTTGGGAACGGCCCTCCTCGCCTTAGGTTATAAACACAATACGACAGACCCGTATCAAGTTGAGACGGCCAAAAAGCTTCTTTTGCAATGGAAAGAAAATATTGCTCTTTTTTCGAACGAACCTTACATGGGACTTGAATCTGGAGAGTTTGTGTTATCTCAAGCCTATTTAGGAGAAATTTTGAAAACACAAAATACGAATAAAGCTATCGATTTTCTTATCCCTAAAGAAGGTTCAATGATTACTTTTGACAATCTTGCTCTTCTTAAGAGTAGTGCACAGGAAGATCTAGCGCTCTCCTTTATCGATTTCATTCTCAGACCAGAGAACGTTGCTAGAAATATTGCGATCCATTTTGGTTTCATTCCACATACAGGGTTAAATCTCTATTTGAAGCCAGAATTTCTGCAAACATTTCGGAAACATTATTTAAATGTTATTGAAAGGAATAAGTCCCCTGTCGTGACTTGGTTAAAGGAAAGCGAAGGTCTCTACCTGTCTGCTTGGGAGGAGGTACGATCCAGCAACTAAGCCTACTAGTTTCAAAAAGCATGCCTAGGATAGGTTCAAACTGTCTTTTCTTCAAGACGACCTGATGAGGTGGACGTATTGCTTAAATATTTTTTTTGGAAGATAGCCTTTATTGTGCTTCTTTTAAGCTGTCTCTCTTGTTTTCTACCTTCTCTTCTTCCAAAGAAAAAACTCTTTGTTTTGAGCTGGCCAAATTCCTTTTCATTGGATGTATTAAAAGCCTTTGAGAGATCATTTGATTGTCAGGTCATTACAGTTACTTTGAAAGTAATGAAGAGATGTATGCCAAGATCAAGAATGGAACTCGAGATTATGATGTTGTTTTCTGCTCTTCCTATTTTATGGAGTTAATGAGGGCTCAGGGATTTCTTAGCAGACTTGATCACAGTAAAATACCTAATATCTCTTACCTTGATCGAGACTATTGTCAATTCTTTCCAGATCAAAGAATGGAACATAGTCTTCCGCAGATTATTGGTGTTTTGGGTATTGGTTTTGACAAGAGAAAGGTTCCAAAGGCTCCGGACAGTTGGTCTGTTTTTTCGGATTGGACACAGTTCAGACGTCGTATGTGTCTCTGTAATGATCCTAAAGATGTCATTGGAGCTGCTTTGCTTTTCCTTGGACATGACCATAATACCTCAGACTCGCTCCATATCGAACAAGCTAAAGATCTTGTTTTCAAATGGAAGAAAAATATTGCCGCTTTTTCCAGTGAGTCTTATTTGAGCTTAGAGTCGGGTGAATTTATTGTTGCTCAGACCTGCCTAGGTTATGTTTTGAAGGTACAACAGGCCAACCCCTTTATTGAGTTTGTCGTTCCTAAAGAAGGTTCTACTATTTCCTTAGAAAACCTGGCTGTCTTCAAGGGAAGCAGAAATAAAGAGTTAGCTTTCTCTTTTCTCAATTTTTTACTGTCTCCAGAAAGCGTTACGCAGAACGCAGCCCTCCACTTTGGCTTTATACCTCACAAAGCCTTAACTTCCTCTTCAGGAAGAACATTTGTAAACAGCTTCTGCGAACATTACAACAAAGTTGTAAGGGCAACTAAAAACCCAGTCATCTCCTTACAAGGAGAAAAAGAAAAACTCTATTTACGAGCGTGGGAAGAGATCCAGTCTAAGGAATAATTCCAAAGAAGCCGGAATCGGAAGGAGAGGGATTCGAACCCCCGTACACGTTGCCGTGTAATCTGATTTCGAATCAGACGCATTCAACCGCTCTGCCATCCTTCCAAACAGAAGCGCCAAAAGGCGCCCTACTGTATCTAGATTGAGTCCTTAGGAGCAAGTTCCTTTTCTAAAAAAGGGATCAATTCTTGCTCTCCTATCCTGACCTGCTCCATTGAGTCGCGAAAACGAACGGTTACTCGATGATCTTCTAATGAGTCCGAATCTATGGTGACACAGAAAGGGGTACCTAATTCGTCTTGGCGACGGTATCGTTTGCCAATAGCACCCTTTTCATCATATTCAACCGACCATCTGGCAAGACAATTACCGTACAATTGCCTCGCTTTGTTCTTTAATTCTTCGTCTGATCCTATCAGGGGGAAGAAGGCGCACTGTATTGGGGCGATCCAAGGTTGAAGGCGTAAAACAGTTCGAAGGTTCCCTTCCCCCACCTTTTCCTCTTCGTAAGCCTCACATAAAATGGCCAAAACAGTGCGATCTAACCCGAAAGAAGGCTCGATGACGTGGGGAATGTACCGCTCCCCTGTTTTGGGGCAAAGGAAAGAAAAATCCTTTTTGGTAGCCTTGGAGTGAGACAGAAGATCGTGATCGCTACGGTAGGCTAACCCGTACAATTCAGAAGTCCCAAAAGGAAACTCAAACATCATATCAACATTTTTCAGGGAATAATGAGGGAGCCGTTCTTTGGGGATTTCAAAGGGACGGTAAGATCGCAATCCAATCAAGTCGCACCAAGTTGTCATCTCGTCCAGCCACAAGGAGAAGTTCTTTTCCCAAGTCTCCGGATGAATGAAAAACTCGATCTCCATCTGCTCAAATTCGATCATGCGAAAAGTAAAACGGCCTGGTGTAATCTCATTGCGAAAGGCTTTACCTATTTGGGCGATGCCAAAAGGAGGTTTTTTTCTCATGCAAGTCAGAACTTGCTGATAATCTACGAAGATCCCTTGTGCTGTTTCGGGTCGAAGATAAGCTAAGTTTTTGGAAGGGTCGTTTTTGGAAAAACTCGTCTGAAACATCAAGTTAAACATCCGAGCCTGAGTAAACTCCTTTTTTCCACAGTGGCAACAGGCCACATCTACATCTTTCCAAGCTTTTTCGATTTCCTCTAAGGTCATGCCTTCTAAGGTAAAATCTATACCCTTCTCTTCGAGGAGGTGGTCCAAACGATAACGATGTCGACATGATTTGCAGTCAACGAGTAAGTCGTGAAACCCTTCTACATGTCCAGAGGATCGCCAGACTTCAGGGTGTAATAGTATAGGAGAGTCGAGTCCTACAATGTCTTCTCGCATCTGGACAAAACGGTGCCACCAAAGATCTTTTATTTTTTTTTTGAGAAGACAGCCATAGTGGCCGTAGCTATATGTATTGGCAAAACCGTCGTAGATATCGGATCCAGGAAAAATAAACCCTCTTCTCTTACACAAAGAAACCAATGGCTTGAGGAGACTTAGAGGCATATAACAACGCTTCCAGAAAAACAAAATCAGGCATTAGTTTATTCCTCATCAAATATTTAGTGGTATAAAAACAGTGACCTCATGATGATCTGAGTCCGTTCGCAAAGTGTGAGGCTAGAAGGTTGTGCAGACCGAGAGGAAACTTATTTCTTTGTTGAGTCGGCTTCCTGGTGTCGGTCTGAGAAATGCAAGGAAAGCTTTTTTTGAACTTGCCACTTGGAGCAAGGCCGATCTGGGTGCGTTTATTACTCTTTTGGATCAATTGAACAAAGAAAGTCTACTTTGCGATCTTTGCGGATGTATGCAATATTCCTCCTGCAGGAATTGCTCTCCAGAAAGGGATCTTACTCTTGTAGCTTTTGTTGCTCATCCCATCGATGTAATGCTAATAGAGGACTCTTGTTCTTTTTCCGGAACTTATCATGTCTTAGGTGATTTGCTAGCTCCAGAAAGGGGAGTTTTTGGTTGCCATCTTTTTCTTGAAACATTTGAGAAACGATTGTTGAGTTGTCATCCAAAAGAGATTCTATTTGCTTTTGAGGCAACCTTGGAAGGAGATGCAACATCTTTTTTTGTCAAAAAGCAAATAGAAGAGCTATGCTGTCATCTCGGATTGTCTGTTCCGACCTTTTCAAGAATTGGGTTCGGGATTCCTATGGGCAGTAGATTGAGTAATAGCGACCCAACAACGATTGCAAAAGCTGTTCGGGATCGTAAGTGTTTTTAGTTTCATTCTGCTCTTGGAAGGTGGCTTATAGTTGGGTGAGGTACGAGATTTTGAAGAACTGTCTTGCGTGTATTGCTTTGTTTTTTTTCACTTTGCCTTTAGGAAGTATGTATGCTCATGACTTGACCATTTCTTCGATTACCTGGAAAGATTTCCATCTGACAAAGGAGGAACTTTCCTGTCACGTTCAAGGTATGCAAAGTCAAGAAGGAGGCAAATTCGATCCAGTTTTGATGGATAAGGATATCAAAGCCCTTGCACCTGTGTTTGAGAGTCTTGTTCCTGAGTTCTTCATTGATGGAGAGAAGGTTAATGTTGTATTCAAGGGAAAGCTGAGGCCCTTTATTAGGGCGATTCAATGGAGAGTTTCTGGGTCCTTAGACCAATTTTCTAAGGAGGAATTTCAAAAACTCTTCCCTTTGAAAGAAGGAGACCGATTTGATAAGAACAAGGTCTTGTGGGAGTCTCGAAAAGCCGCTAAGTGGTTGCAGTCGAGAGGTTACGCGGACGTCAAGATAGAACTAGAAGAAGACCGCTTCTCTGAAGAGGCAATGGACCTCTTAGTTCGCATTAAGTTGGGCACGCTTCACTATATTCGGGCCATCAAGATTGTGGGTCTAGAAGAGTATTACGAAAATCTTTTTGAAAGAATAAGGCTGACACAGCGTTACGATCCCTTTTCCGCCTTTTTATTTCATTCTGGTTTCTATGACGAAAGAAGAGTAGAACAGGACAGGTTTAATTTGCTGTCTTTACTGAAGAATGCGGGATATTCTGATGCACAAGTGGAGGCTTGTCCACTGCGTGATCTTCGGAGCGGGGCTGTTACTCTTGTCTTTCGGGTCGATCAAGGAGAGAGGTATTCTATTAGAAAAATTACTCTTCCTTCCGAAGACCCTTTTAACATCAATGCTTTAATGAAATCTTACGGGCTTTTTCCTGGAACAGTTTTTTCTCTTGAAAGGATTTTTCTTGCTTCAGAAGCAATCGAAGCCCTTTATGGAACAAATGGATACATTGAGTGTCTTGTTAAAATAGAACAAACGTTAGCAAGTGAGCACGAAAACATTTTTGATCTGAATATTTGCGTAGATGCCGGAGATAAGCTGCGCATAGGTCGAATTTCCATTCTGGGAAATCTTTTAACAGATCCCTCTTTCCTTATGGGACAATGTCCTTTTGCCCCTCTAGATTATTTCGATTCGTCTGTCATGAAGAGCTTTGAAAATACTCTTATGCAAACTGGTCTATTCGAAAAGGTAAGAGTGTACGCTTCGAACGAGCCTTTCGAAGGTGACCCTCTTTTAAGGGAGTTAATTATCGATTTACAGGAACAACCGACAGGAAACTTATCTTTGGCTTTTACTTATGGATCGGAGAGTTCTTGGAAAGGGACAGTAGAAGTAAGAGATCGTCATTTCAACATCATGGGTCTTTTTGACTTCTTTACGAAAGGCGTTTCTGCCTTTCGAGGACAGGGAGAAACAATTGGCTTACAAGTCTCTGCAGGGCAAAGATTCGTTGATATGCAAGGCGATTTTTTTAGGCCATTTATCTTTCGATCCCGATGGGGATATGGATTTGACTTCACTCTTCAGAAGTCAATTGCCCCTTCTGACAACATAAAAGTTACAAGAAAAAGTTTGTCTAACAAGTTAACCCGTGAATTGGGACCATTTACTGATCTTTTAATACGACACCGTCTTGGTAGCGTTCAGTCTTTTGTGGAAACTTCCGATGAGATTGAAGTACCAGATCAAATTAAAGAGGAGATTGAAAGCGATTTCTTTTTGCAGGGGTTTGGTTTGGGCTTTTCGTGGGATAAGACATTAGGATGTGGTTTTTATCTTTCTGGATGGAGAGTAAGTGTCCTTAGTGAAATTCTTTCAACTTCGACTAAGGCTCTGGATTCTCACATTGCTGGTAAATTACAAGTTAAAGGGGTTTTGTACTTACCCTTTATGAAAGGGAGGTTGAAGTTGTCTTGTTGTTCTTCAGGACTTACCCTGATGAGAGGATCTTTTGATGATTTCCCCTACCCTGAAAGGCTTTTTACGGATCAGGAAACAACTCCAAGAGGCTGGAAAGAGAGGAGTCTCGGTCCTAAGCTAGCTGATGACAATGGGATCACGACGTCCTATCCTAAGGGGGGGGATCGTTTATTCGCTTATTCCTCTGAGTACAATGTGCCCCTTAATAGAGAGCTTGCTTTGTTCGCTTTCTCTGATTTTGCCTATTTGTCTCTGGGGAGTTCTGCGACAACTCCGCAAAGAGTTGGACAGTTACAGACATCGGTTGGGTATGGCATACGTATTCGATCTTTTATGGGAATGCCGTTATCGGTAGGGTTTGGATATCCATTGGTCCACTCTGATCAAACCAATGATCTTTCAAACTTCTTTTTCTCTTTAGGCAACAGTTTCTAGTTTGAGGAAAACATGGAATTTTTAAAGAAATTTATACTAGTGGCTATTTCTGTCACTGTCTGTTCACTTGGAGCCTATCTCTACTTAAGTAGCTCCCCAGGAAGCGGTTGCCCCTTGAGGCGTTTGCTAGGAATGGCACCTAAAAAAGAAAAGTGTATCTCCAGAGAGAGAGGCCATGTTTCTTCTTCTAGTTCGTGTCCAATTGGTGTACTTAATTTTGAATCCTGTGTCACTGGGTCTAAGCATGGCCAGAGGGGAACTGGGCTCTTAGAGAGCGCAAATCAAAAAATGCGTGAAGAACTAAGGGAATTGGATGAACGGATTCAATCTCTTCAGGATCAGTTACAAGACGAAAACATTAAGGAGAGTATGACAGAAGAAGCTCGTACTGCAATCCAGAGAGAGTGGATGGGACTTCGTCGTACTCGAGATGAACGAGCAGCTAATGGTAGCAATCAAATTTATCGCCTGCAGATGGAACTTGTTCAAAAGCTTGGCGAAATGATTTCTAATGCTTCTGAGTCAGTTTGCAAGCGTTATGGGCTGAAGTTGTTGATTAGTAGCGGTGCCACTCATTACCATGATGAATCTCTTAATATGACGGATGAAGTGATCTCGGCTCTCAATGAAATAGAAGATTTTATTTTGAGTGATCCTTCCGCAGGACAAGAAATGGAATCAGGCGATTTGGAAGACAGAGAGGCGGGTTAAGAATATCTTTTTGAGAGGGAGATGGAGGAGCAATTTATTTTGAAGAAGAGGTTACTCTTTCTCTTGATCCCAATTCTGGCCGTTGTCTCTGTTCTTTTCTCAATGAGAACGCAGACGGAACAGAGAGAACCCGGCCAGGTACTTCGGTTGCATCTCAATAGTTTTCCTATTCTTGATCCTAGGAGTGTTGCGTTCTCTCATGCTTCTTCCTTGATTGTTATTCCCATGCTTTATCGTGGCTTGACTCGAATAGACTTTACGGGCGCCCCTTCTCTTTGTTTGGCCTCTTCCTTTCGCATTGACCAAGAGGGCCAGCTCTATATTTTTAAGTTAAAAAGAGAACTGTGGAGTGATGGAACACCTATTACCTCGCGTGATTTTGCAGAAAGTTGGAGGAGTTCTTTAGATCCTGCTTTTCCCTCTTTGTCTTCTACTCTTCTATTTTGTATTCGCAATGCAGAAAGAATCAAACAAGGTGAGGCAGACCCTCAGAGTCTGGGTGTATACACACCGAACGATGAGGAACTCCTTGTTGAATTGGAATACTTTATTCCTGTTGAAACTTTTTTGGAGATGCTGTCCAAGCCCCCTTTCTTTGCTGCCGGAAGCTACACAGAGGAGGGAGGAATCTCACTTCTCTATAATGGCCCTTATCTTCCGATACGGTCCAAGAAAAAATCTCAGATCTTTGAACTTAAGAAAAATCCATTTTGCTCAGAAGAAGCTTTCTTTCCTCTGGTGCGGTTTTTGATTTCTGAAAAAGAGTCGTACCCTCTTCTTTTGTTTAGTCGGTTTGAATTGGATTGGATCGGAGCACCAAATATTTTTCTCACGGGTGATTTGTTTTTTGCAGAATTAGGAGAAAAGATAGAACGTGTTTGTTCTGAAATGTCTGTGGGGACGTTTTGGCTTATCTGTAACACAGATTCCCCTAAGCTTTCTTCTGAAGAGAAAAGGTGGAAATTGTACCGGATGTTGGACCGTGATAGCTTGTGTTGTCTCCTCGGTCAAGACTTTTCTCCTGCTTATAACCTCTTTCCGGACAAGACAAGAGAGGGTGCGCAACACCATGGTCATTTTACTTTTTCCAAAGAGGAACCAGATCGTGAGCCCTTGCACCTCCTTTTTAGAGACAGATCCTGTGAGCCTTTGATTGCTTCTTGCGTAGGGGAACAAATTGAGAAAACAGGCACACAAGTTAAGATTCGAAGTGTTCGAGCACTGCCTGCTTTTTTGAGTGAAACAGAGAATAATGAATTTGACTTAGCTGTTTTTAAGTGGGTTTGGACCTGTAGAGATCCTTATGAATTCTTTTCTGTTTTTTTATCTCAAAACTGCGGTATTCCTAAGTCAAATTCTAGACAGCTCCTTGCTGAATTTGAGGAGGAGCAAAAAAAAAGAGGGAAAAAGAATCTCTTTTGGATCGACTTGGAAAGGGAAGTGATGAAGACACTTCCTGTTATTCCCCTAGTTCACGAACCCTTCAGGGCCCTTAAGAGGAAAGAACTTCAAAATGTTATTGTCTTGCCAGGAGGACAAGTTGATTTCAGTCGGGCTTATTGGGAAGCCTCTGGGGCGAAGTAGCTTAGCTGAGAAATAATCTTATTCCTTAATTGATGCATCTTCTGTGTACATTCTTGGTCAGAGATGGGAGCACTCATGTCGAAAAGAGTCTCTGAAAGGAGTACATCGAACCCGCAATACTCCCAAGGTTTTTCCCAACAGCAGTGAGAGTGAGCCGAAGAGGCACCGGCCGTACGAATGAGAATAAGGCCCTTCCCCTGTAGTAAGCCTTCAGATTGGCCTGTTTTGGAATCCTTCTTGAAGGCAAAACCTTCCCTCAGGACACGATCTATCCAGCCCTTCAGCACAGCCGGCATACCGTACCACCAAACGGGGTGAAAAACAAACAAGACATTAGAACCGAAAAGCAGATCCATCTCTGCTTTTATGTCTTCAGACAGAGGCCCAGAAAAATCTTCTTCTTTAAGAAGAGGGTCAAAGGGAGGGCGGTATAAATCCCTCCATGCAATTTCCCAAGAAGAAAGAAAATTTTGAGCTAGAAAGCAGGAGAAGAAATGAGAAAAGGAATTTGTTCGAGGATGCGCTACCAAGAAGAGAGCCTTCTTCTGATGACCCCGAAACACTTTCTAACCTTCTTCCTCTTCTTCTGGAAGAACAGACAAATGGATGACTGTTTCCAACTGTCCAAACTTGATAGGAATCGTTGTTTCGCCAATTTCCTTAATGGGCTTCTGAAGGACAATACATTTTTTATCTATCTCAAAGCCCAAAGCCTCAAGCTTACAAGAAATATCTTTGGAGGAAACGGATCCATACATATGACCATCCTGGTCTACTTTGACATAAACGGAAAGGCTAACACCGTCTAAACGTTCAACAAGAGACCTTTCTTCTGAAAGTTCCTGCTCCGCTCGTTCTTGTCGTTCTTGTCGAAGTCTTTCCTGACGACGAATGGATATACGATCCGCAATCAGAGCCCTTTTATTCATGATGAGATAATTGGCATAGCCCCTAGCTACAGTTGCCGTATCTCCAGAGCGACCGAGGCACTTGACGTCATCAAGCAGCAAAATCTTCTTCTTAGCAGACATAAAATAAGCTCAGCTCCACATTTCAAAAGAGGTCAATCTTCGGCAACATAAGGCAACAGAGCCATGTAACGCGCACGCTCAATAGCGCGAACAAGGCGTCTATGCATCAAGGCGCACACACCAGTAATCCTTCGAGGAAGAATCTTCCCGCGTTCTGTGACAAATTTAAGGAGGGTCTCAGTATCCTTGTAGTCTACTTCAGTTCTCTTAGCAGACATAAAAGGACACTTTCTGCGCCTTCTACCAGAATCTGATGCGCCACTTCCCCTTTTTTTTCTACGACCATTCATGTTCCATATCACCCATTTGATTGAGCCAGTTGCTCAAACTCTAACTTCTCCAACACTTTTTTCGTTGTAAATGTTCCAAAACGGAGCAAATCTTCATTGAAATGATATTCACGCCACATATCGGCAATATGTTGTGTCCCAATCGTGAAATAAGTTACGTAATAATAACCTTCTCTTTGACGATTAATCTCATATGCCAAACGACGCTTCCCCATTTCATGAAATTTGAGAATGTCACCGCCTCGAGAAGTAATTCCCTCTTTTACCTTATCTAGTGCTTTCGCTCGAGCTGCTGAACTGAGGGAGGCCCTGATAATATAGATCCCCTCGTATAAATTTCTTCTCTTTTCTCCCATAAATCTACTACCCGTGTTTCCCTAGACTTTCCTGCCACTACATAACCATTTTTGAAAAAGAAGTAGCCCACTACAGATACCTGTTTCAACCTTTTCCTTCTTCTCCTCAGGGATGCGGCTTAAAACATATTCTGAAAGATCATGGTCTCCCAAAGGACGACCTATACCGATCCACAAAACAAAGAACGCATTCGAACCCAACGCCTCTACGACGCTCTTCACGCCGTTATGTCCCCTTGAACTCTTTCCGAAACGCACGCGCACTTTTCCAGGAGTGAGCTCAACATCTTCTGCAACAACAAGCAAGCACGAGGCCTCCTCTCCCCTGTCAAAAGTCATTCGCTTCCGCAAAGCCTTGAAGACAACCTTTCCTGATGAGTTCATCTCAATCCGGGGTTTAAGTACGCGAAAAGAAGCGTCCCCACATACCAAGGGCGAAGAAAACGAAGAAGAGGCAGGAAAAGACTTCCCTCCGTAAAGCTTAGTGAGCTCGTTAATAAAAACGAAGCCTACGTTGTGCACCGTCTCGTCTAATCCAGGATTACCCAAGCCAACAACAAAACCTTCTGAGGTATCAACGCTTTGCAACAACAACGACCACCTGATCTAAATCAGTAAGAGGCATAACGTTCTCCGGAATAGCAAGAGAAGACAGCCGCATCGACTTCTTCATTTGTAGTCCGGAAATGTCCAATTCAAAACAGGAAGGAATGTCGTCAGGCAGACACTTCACGCGTAATCTACGAATAACTTGGCGGAGCACTCCACCTTGCTTTAAGCCAACGCACTCTTCCCCTCCTCGCAAAAAAATAGGAACGTTTACAGAAACACGACGCGAAAGCTCGAGAAGGCAAAAGTCGAGATGCAAAATCTCATAGTCTACAAAAGAATGTTGGATCTCTTTAACAAGCGAGGAAGAACGATTACCTTCCTGATCTATCAAAACAAAACGAACGGAAGCCACACGGCCCCTGTACAGGGCGAACAACCTCGCTAGCTCTTTCTTATCAACTGAAATAGCTTCAGAAGATCCTGCAGGATCATGCAAAACGGCGGGAATCCTCCCAGCGAGTCGCAAACCCTTCAGAAAGCCCTTGCCCCTCAACGATCTCTTCTGAATATGCAATTCGGCGATGTCCATACGAAACTCAACCCAATGGGATCCTCTAGTAAATCGGGCCTTCCGCGACAAAACCTCAACACTTAGCTCTTGTTGACAGCGGCAGAAGGCCTCAAATGTAAAAGCCTGGGGCGGAAGGATTCGAACCTCCGAATGGCGGTACCAAAAACCGCTGCCTTACCACTTGGCTACGCCCCAACAATGCCACACATGAAACTACTCTTACACCTCTGGGGCGGAAGGATTCGAACCTCCGAATGGCGGTACCAGAAACCGCTGCCTTACCACTTGGCTACGCCCCAACACAGGGACTCGTTTTTCATCTGCGCTCAATTAAGAAGAAGAACCTCGACGGAGGTTAGCAAAAGTTCCCCTATTTGAGCAAGGCGTGTCTTGGGAAAACTGACTCCCTATTCTGCATGGGATGAGCCGGTTTTTTTCAAGCATATGATGCCACTTGCGTCACTCTCGGTTCTGTCTTGAGTGAGCTTGAACAATAAGATATGTCTTAGATATGAGCCCTGATGGTGGAAGACTGTTAGGGGGTCAGATGAAGATTTTGCATATCGCAACGGAGATGTATCCCATTTGTAAAGCAGGAGGGCTAGGGGACGTCATAGGAGCTCTTGCAAAAGAACAGGTCAGACAGGGAGATCATGTTTGTGTTGCCCTACCTTACTACCATTTCCTTCAACTCAAGAAGGCCACTCTTCTTGGTCCTATCCATTTTGGTGCTTCAGACTTGCGACTAGAAGCTTGGTTGAGCGAGGAAGAGGGTTGTCAAATTCTTTTGATCCAAGACAAGTCGCCTAGTCAATTCTTTGAACGGGGAGAAATTTACGGGGAGCATGATGATACAAGCCGATTTTGCTGTTTTTCTTCTGCTGTTATGCATGTGCTGAGACAACGAAAAGAGCTTATCCCCGATGTCATTCATCTACACGATTGGCCTGCTTCATTTGCTGCCATGTTTAATGCTCTCGAAGAATTTGAATCCGTCAGTTTTATTTTTACGATTCATAACCCCGAAACACAAGGCACGATTTCTTTATCCACTCTTGCTTATTTTTGTGTACCTCTTGACGAAGCTCTTGCTTGCTCTCAACAGGTTAATGGGATGGCTGAAGCAATTAAGCGAACCGATTTTGTGACAACTGTCTCTCCTAGATATGGCTCTGAAATTCAAGAGGAGCCTGCAGGAAAAGGACTTGCGCATCTTTTTAGGGAACGGACTTCAGAAGGTTGTTTTCACGGCATTTTAAATGGACTCGATTTGGAGGTCTGGAACCCTGCTACAGACCGATATTTACTTGCGCAGTATGGTAAAGAGACTCTTTCATTTACTTCTGGGCCTCGTGTTTCCCAAAAAGAGAAAAATTTTCGTTTTGTTGTAGAAAAATTGGGCCTTTCTTGGAGGCCAGAACAACCTTTTGCTTGTTCAATTTCAAGGTTATGTTGGCAAAAGGGCATTGACTTAATCGAAATCGCAGCTCGTTGGATTGTAGAGCAAGGTGGTACCTTTGTTTGTTTGGGAATGGCTTACGAAGAGGGAATCAAAAGACAAATGGAAGCCTTAGATCAAGGGTTGAGGCCTTTTGGGTGTTGTATTTTGGAAAAAAATGAAGAACTTGTTCATCAATTGCTTGGCGGTTCTGATCTTTTTCTTATGCCCTCTCTCTTCGAACCATGTGGGTTAACACAAATGATGGCATTACGTTACGGCTCTCTACCTATTGTACGCTGTACAGGAGGTCTAGCTGATACAGTTTTTGATTTAGATTTTTCAGATCAACCTAAAGAAAAAAGAAATGGATTTGTTTTTATGGATCCTAATCAAGAGGGAGTCTTAAGTGCCGTAAAACGATCTTTTGAAAAATGGAGAGATCCCTCTAACTGGCGTCAAGCTATACGTCAAGCGATTCATTTTAAAAGAGGATGGGAAGAAGCAGCGAGCCAATTTTACGCTCTGTACCGTAATCGTATGGGATCTCTATTACGCGACTAAAGCAAGTGCTCACTATTTTTTGGGTGTAGGTAAAACCTTGTGCCTAGTAAGAATGCTACGAATTTTTTCTTCCGGAACGAGAGTGGAGGGAGACTCCAAGATAGAACAACCCATTTTCATAATGAGACTAGCTTGTATTGGGTCAGGTAATTGAAGAAGATTGCCTAGGAAGAAACCTGCAGCAGCAGCATCCCCACATCCCATAGAGTGAATGATTTTATTTTCTGGGAAGATGGGAGGAGAGTAAACGGTTACCGTGTCGGGTTTTGCGATACAAAAATCTCTAGAAGCATCTGTAACGAGAACAGAGGCTCCGGGTTTCATTCTCTTTTGCAAAGCGATAGCACAGTTTCTAACGTCGGACAAGTCTGTTAGGATCTGAGCTTCCTCCAAGTTACAGGTGAACATCGAAATCATAGGGAGCAGGGACAAATACTCCTGTTTGTGGATCTTTAAAAAATTGTGTTTTCCACAATTGACGGCAACGGGTGTATTGTCTTCACAAGCCTGTTTAATAATTTCAATTGAGCTGGGAAAGGGCAAAATATGCCCATCGATTAGAACAAGATGATACCAAGCAAAAGAAGGGATTTTTTCAATGAAGTTATCTGAAAGGCCTCCTGTATAGTCCGTTGTAAATATGACCGTTGGATCGTGATCGTTGTATTCGTAAAGGTAAATCAGTCTGGGTGGCTGTAAAAAACTTTCTTCAAGAAACTTCTTCCTGAAAAGTTTAGTATAAATCTCATCTAAAATCGAATATTTTTCACCTGTTCCATGGGAGGTACCGATGTCAATATTTGCTCCAGCTTGTGCCAGGTGCTGAAGTGTGTTTAAGACAATCCCCCCCGTTGAAAAAGGAGTCAATAACCCCCTCTCCTCTAGTTTTTGGACAATTGTATCAAATTCAGAAGAAGACAGTTTGTAAAAAGAACGAAGATGAAACGGATCTGAACCTACTAGGGATTGTTCTAGGAACTTTTCCTGCTCTTGCTTTGGCATAAAGACGAAAGAATTACAAACAGGAAGAAAAAAACCTATTATGGACAAATAAGCAAGGTGTGTTGCGGTCATATGCATTCCTTGGCCTATAAAATTTTCCCAGAAAAAATCGGGAACAGAAACAAACCTGCGCATAATGTCCGATTCGTTGTATCTCACACAAGAGCGAGCTTATTTTTGAAAAAAATAAGAGCACTTCGAGTAAAAAAGCTGCAAAAAGAAGGTAGAACACCCGTTAATTACGCAGAATTTGATGCTTGATCAAAAGATTTCGGATGATTTCTGTAGATACAACGGTTGTAGGAGACTCAAGGATTGAACAGCCCATGTCAACGATCAAGTTTGCTTGTACAGGTTCCGGTAGTTCAAGAAGATTACTTAGAAAAAAACCTGCAGCAGCTGCATCCCCACATCCCATAGGGTGAACGATTTTGTCTTCTGGAAAGGGGACGGGTTTGTAAGTATGGGCTGTTTCCCCTTTAACAAGGCAAAAATCCATCGACTCATTAGTTACAAGAACACGGGCTTTGGGCATCATCTTCTTTTGTAGGGCGATTGCGCAACTTTCAACATCAGACAGACCGGTCAAAACTTCAGCCTCCTCCAAGTTGCAGGCAAACATGGAAACCATTGGAAGGATAGCCAAATAGTGGTCCTTGTGTTTCTTCAAAAAGTCTTTCTTTCCACAATTGACAGCTACAGGAACGCCCTCTTTATGGGCGCGTTCTACGATGTTAATAGCATAGGAAAAAGGTAGAATGTGACCATCCAAAGAGACCAAGTTATAACAAGAGAAAGAGGGAATGAGTTCAGGAAAGCTTTCACTGAGACCTTCAGAATGGGGCGTCGTGAAAAAAACAACAGGGTTATGGTCGTTGGCAGAGTAAAGATAGATAAGCCTAGGGGGTGGAAAGGAGGTTAATTTGAAGAATTTTTTCTTGAAAAACGAATCGTAAAGGGACTCTATACCTGAGTAAATTTTATCCGCACCATGAGACGTTCCAATATCAACGCTTACGCCGGCTTTTGCTAAATGTTGAAGGACATTCAAAAGAATGCTGCCTACAGAAAAATGATGAGGGATCTCTTTCGATTCTATCTTCTGGAGGAGACGATCAAATTGATCTGAATCTAGTTTGTAGTAAGAATTCAGCTGAAAAGGAACGTCTATTTCATTAAAATATTCCTCTAAGAAAGCAGGTTGATCCTGACGAGACATGGGGACGAAGCAATCGTAAATGGGGAGAAAGAAGCCTATCACAGATAAGTAAGCAAGAGACGACTCAGTCATCTAGAAGATCCTCCTTTGCTACTTGAGAAGCAGCCTACAGTAAGTTTTAAAAGAAAGTGATATGCTTTTTGGCTCTGGTTGACACCCAGAAGAGGACAAGAAGAATCCCCTATGCGGGGAACAACAGAGGAGGATTCTCTATTGTTCCAGGCATAAACGAGGGAGGAGACGTTATTTTTTAAAGGTGACTGGGGTGTACGTCCTGATCGCTTTTCGGATAGCCTTCCCAGATACGTTACACGTGTTAGATAGCAAGCAAGACCCTGCGATCTGAGCAACTACATCGGCTGCCTCCCTGTTATCTAGATTCAGACACTTTTTAGCAAGAATAAGACCGCTGAAAGCCGCATCTCCACAACCTAGCGTATTGACCACTCTATCCTGAGGGACATCCAAGGGACTACTGACGAAGCAGCCGTCCTGATCAGCGATACAGAAAGCCTTCTCTTGGTTGGTAACTAGAACGACGGCACCAGGTGCCATTTTCTTCCTCAACGAATGTGCGGCCGAACAAACATCTCTTTTTCCGGTTAGGTGGTACGCCTCGTCTAAATTCATAGACAAAAAAGAAACCATGGGCAGTACTTCAAGGTGTTCTTCCTTGAATTTTTCAACGAAGTTGCCACCGCTATAGCAGCAGCCAATAGGAACACCCTCTTCCCAAACTCGCTGCATGAGCTGACGACATGTTAGGAATGGAAGGAGAAACCCTTCAAATAAAACGACATCATACTTTTTGAAGGATGGAAGAAGAGAAATAAAACATTTAGAAAAATCCCTCCCTGCCTCAATCGAAACAAATTCGCTCCGAAAGTTTTTCTCGGGGTCGTAAAGGCAAACCCACCTTGAAGGAGAAAGAGTTGTGCTATCAAGATAATGTTCACGGAAGAAAAATCTATAACTCTTATCCAGCCCCCTGAAAAGACTGTGCGTTCCCTGAAAGCTCCCCACACTGACTTGAACACCTGCCTTGGAAAGATGTCTTAAAGCATTAAAGCCGACACCTCCTGGGGTTGCTTTACAAGCAAACTCCTCATTAGACAACAAACTCAATATCTTATCAAAAGTTGCAGGGTTTACCTGGTGGTGAGATCCAAGTTCTACCCCAAGTCCCTCTCCAAGCTGAAGACTTTCTAATAGAACTTTCTGATCTTTTTCTCGCATTGGCACAACATAGTCCAATAAAGGCTGAAAGAAGCCCAAAATAGATAAAGAAGAGAGGAATGATTTCATCATAAGCCCGAATCCTTAAAAAACCGCCGAAAAAGATTCAGCGAGCCAAGATAATAACTAATCAAAGTATTCCATGACAGCAAACAGTTTGCTGAAAAGAACGTATAGATATACCTCTTAAAGAGGCAGGGAGAAATGTAATTATGTTTAACTAGGTCGAGGCCAAAAAGAAAACAAATAATAGAAATGCCCCAGAGGGCACTCTTTATTTTTGCATTGTGCTGAGCTTGAAAAGGGATGCCCTCCAAGGCATAAAGTTGTCTTAAAAAACAGACAAATAGGTCTCTCCAAAGGGTAGTAAGGGGAATCCATAAAGGGATGGGTAGGCTCCCCTGGGTGAAAGAGAAGAGAGCAGAGAGATGCCAAAAGGAATCAGAAAACGGATCAAGAAGCTTTCCAAGAGGAGAGCTACAACGCCATTTTTTGGCTAAGAAACCGTCTAAAAAATCCGTTAATTCATTAGTAACAGCTAAAGAAATAAGAAAAAAAGAGGAAACTTTTCGAAGATAGAGAAAAACAAAAAGAGGCGAAATAACGACCCTAAAAAGGGTAAGTGTGTGACACAAGAACAAATTTTATACCCCTTTGTGTTCGTGACAAAATTGAATATGGTTTCGTAACCGAACGAAGGCCAACACATTGATCATGAGCAGACCAAAACCACAAAATGACATGAAAAGAAATGCTATTTCGGCATCCAAAAACGAAAATGTCACCCATAAGCAAGCTGCCAAACAGCCATACAATGTCGCCCCTTTCCTAGGGGACAAAAATTTTGCTGATTCAATACCTGTAGCCAGAAAGGCCGTAATGGTGGAGTAGCCAAGAAGCGAGAGTAAAACAGACACAATTTGCTTGGAATAAGGAAAAACGGTTCCGAGGGAGGCCTGAACAAGGAACCCAGAAGAGAGTCCCTCACGCCAAACACCAGTGCTCAGAACAAGTAAAAGGCTCAATGTGCATACCCCAAAAGCGTCAAAAATCGGTTCCAATAGGACCAATTTCGCCATTTGAAAAGGTTCTTTCCTGGGAGAAGAGCTGTAAATCATTCCAGAGTACCCAGTTCCAATGTCGGTTGCATAACAGCCTTTCGCTAATCCTTGCGAAGCAGCCAATAAAGAACTAGCCCCCAGGCCTGGTGCCACAGAGGAAGGATCAAAAAATCCAATAAGAATCTCTGTGAAGACATTGGCTAAATGAGATCGAAAAACAAAGAGAACGCAAAGAGACATGAAAAAGTAGAGAAGTAGTAAAGGAGGTAGAATTTTCGAAGATACTTTTCCTACCCTTTGAAAGCCTCCCCTTACACCTAAGAAGACGAAGAAAAGAAGAGAGAGAGAGACGATCAACTTGGGCATACCCCATGCCTCTGAAACAGAATCACGGACAACATTGAATTGATAAATCTCAATGCCATAGACACAAGAAAGGAGGGATGCCAATTTGGGTACGTACGGGTGTTTCTGAAAAGCAACGCAAAGATAAGAAACCATTCCGTTCTGTTCCCCTTTAAAGCGTACGGCTAAGTAAACCTCTGCATATTTGAGGAGAATCCCAAAAAAGGCTCCAATCCAAAACCAAAGAACCGCTCCTGGACCAACTGAGGCTAACATAGAGCAAACACCTATGACATTGCCAATGCCAACAGCGCCTCCGACCGAAGCGAAAAAAGAGGAGACAGAAGTTCGATCTTTTGCAAAAAGACCAAACAGGCCAGAAGACAAAAACCTGATTTGTATAAAACGAGAGCGAAAAGACAGATAAGTTCCCGTACCCAAGACGAAAGGGACCCCAATCCCTCCCCACAACCAGGGATCTAATTGAAGCAAACCAGATAGGAAAAATTCCATATTGGTGACATCATGGCTAAAGAGACCAAATACAGAAAAAAGAAACCCGGCCCATTCTGGCCAATTCCTCAATTTTGCAATAGGAAAAAGATGCTTCGAGATATTAGCCTCACCATGCTCCTGATTGTCTCTTCGTTTCCTGCTTTTTCAAGTGTCTTCACTGAGCGGGGGACCGGAGGATACCGTGTGGATTATCTTTCCCTTTTGCGGCAAGAAGAAAAAGCTCAACTTGCCGAGATATTTTTGGATGCAGGTCTAAGTGAGGAACAGCCAATTCTTTTACTCGCTCTTTTTCCTGTGCGATGTGCCTATTGTAGAAAAGTGGAAAGACAGATGAAAAGAGACTTGGCGGATAAAGAGTTAGAGCCTCTTATGCAAATGCATACTCTTGCTAGATGGAGCCACTGCTTGGTGCACGATCCAAAATTGACAAGAAAAAATGAAGACTCTCTTTTCCCTATTTTTATCGCCATTCATATACCGACCCAGAGGCAGCTCCTAAGACAAGAATTGACAAAAATAGGAGGATATTCCGCTTGTTTATTCAATAGAGTCATCGCAGAGGCTTGTCATTGAAAAGATATGACAAATAAAACAGAGATCCGTTAGCTAACCTTTAATCGGATAAGGAGGTTGAGCGTGGGGCGAGCGAGTCAATTCTTTGTTTTCTATTTCATTCTGCTGGCAATACCCTCTTGGTCTCAGAATAAAACCATTATGCACTACTCCATCCCGATGACCTCTCTCAAGGATCGTTGTCACTCGAATCTGGAATTAGCTTCAAAAACAGCTCAAGAGGAACAGAAGTGGGTTTTAGCTTTTGTCTATCCGAGTCAAGACATGGTCATTGAAAACTTTTTAACCGGGGCTGCTGAAAGTGTATTAAGGAAATTGGCCAAAAGCTTTGTCTTCTACACCATGGAGGTGCAACAAGGTCTACTCTCCTCTTGTTCTGAAAAGAGCTTTCTTTTGGAAGGACTACAAGTTACCAGACTCCCAACAATATTGGTCTTGAACCCCTCTACGTCAAAAGTTCGTAAGAGGATAGAGCGCCCTGAAGAAGGCGCTCTAACTGAAGAATTACTTATGAAAAACCTGGAAGTCCTCTTAAAGGAGGGACACACGATATGCACCCTGTCCACCTCATAACAGTCTTCCTTTTTTCTTCGAAAATCCCTATTTCCCACGGAAAGAGAGAACCTTGCTGCGCAGTTCTCTATCAAAGGGCAAAGGACATGCTCTGACAATTTTGGCTGTAGATTTAGTCATCTTACCCGGTAGTTCGATAACCAGGTAACCCGGTCCATCGTGGATGCCAGACATGGTGAGCAAATCCTCGACCTTGCGATCAACATTTTTAGAATTCTCACACTCAACGAAAGTGACGCTTTGTTGAATCATCTTGGGAGAGATGCCGTATTTTTGTAGGTCCTTGATAATCATTTCTCTTGGGACTTGATTATTTCGCGCTCTAAAGGCAAGAACAAGAAACTCATCTCCTGGCTTACACTTGTCTAAAGCGCCTTCAAGCATTGGAGACCCAGCTGCCCAGTAAGGGTAAACACCTGAAGTTTCCTTGGGGAGGTTTCTCAGACGTGGACTCCTATTTAAGGATTGAGCTCTCTCAATCTTGTCCAAGGACTCCAAAATAACAGACTTTTCTTCGGAGCTGAAGTTGGTATTTGGCAAATCTTCCTCTGAAAATCGCCCAACGGCTCTTCTTCCAGAAGACTTGTCGCCTTCAAATCCACCACTTCCTGGGGAGATTCTCCAGAGAGAACCCTGGAAAAGAGGCTCTGTTTTGTTTTCGAGCAAATCGTCATCAGAAAAGCCTTCTTCTTCGAGGAGTCCTCCCTCTCGAGAAAGCCTCTCGTTAACCCTTCTTTTGCTTCTTTGAGATAGGTCTCTTTGATCATTGAGCTTTTCGTCCAATTTCCCTTCAAGGAGAATTTGCTTTCTTCTTTCAAGGTCTTGCTTTTCTAGTCTTGTCTCTAGCTCAGCAATGGCACGTACCTCTTCCTCCTGCTTCTGCATTCTTCTTTCTAGATCGAGCATGCGGTTGAGGTCTTCTTGTTGCTCCTTTAGAAGTTTCTCTTCCGCTTTGGTCCTAGACTTCTCTTTCAAAGCTCGCAACTCGTTCTCTGTCTGTTCCCTCAGGTTCCTGTCAAGACGCTCCCTGTGAGTAGCAACTCTATCTTGAACTTGAAGTCTCTCTTCCTCTACTTGCTCCCGCAAGGCATGTCTTTTAACCTTGGCTCTTTCCTTGAGCGCCTCGACTTCCAAGGGATCACTTGCACACCTTTCCCCGTAGTCCTCGGAACTGTTAAAGTTGATCCAATGCATAACCTGAAGCTCGGCACCAGAGATTTTTTCATCAGAAAACATTCCGATAACAGAGATCGCCTTACTATCTTCTCCAAATTCCTCAAAATCAATTCCGTTGGGATTTAGCAATGTAGAAAAAAGCTTTCTGTACTCTTCAGATGACTTGTTAGCGTCTCTCAAAGCAGCTCTGCGAGATGGCTGCTCCGTTCCGGAAGGAATTAAAGGTGACGAAGCACACAGCAAGGCCAGACAACCTAGCCTAAAAAAAGAAAAACGATTTCTCATAAGTGTCTCTCTTAAAAGATGACCCATTAAGTAGCCTAATGGCGAAGGTTTATCAAAGCTCAAGCTTTGCTAACAAGGCTCGAAAACTGACATTCTTCTCCACAGCAACAGTTTCGTTTTAGAAACAAATAACAACTAACAGTAACAACTCTCGCTGTCACTCGAAGTAAAATTAATCCTCCAGCAGCTCTTCTGGAGGCGCTTTAAAGTCAATCCAGTGCATTACTTGAAGCTCGGAACCAGAAACTTTTTCATCGGAAAACATTCCGATAACAGAGATCTTTTTGCTATCAGCACCGAATTGTTCAAAGTCAATCCCATTAGGGTTTAACAGTGTAGAAAAAAGCTTTCTGTATTCTTCTGAGCTATCTCTAACACCATCAAGATGCCCTCTGTTCTGCCCCAACAGAACGGGTGAGGAAACAAGGAGCAACGCAACGCACCCCAATCTGAAAAAAATAGAACGATTACTCATAGATATCTCCTTCTCGAGAAAACCGCTTCAAAGGTTCTGCAGGGGATTTTAGACAAATAAGCCGTCAGCAGCAAGCAGAAAGCTACATTTATGGAAAAAAAGATAAGCCAGCTTTAAAAAGCGAAAATGACCCAAGAGCTACTTCTAAAAAGGTAAAATGTCAATGTAAAACAAAAAAACTCTAGAGGAGGACTTGTAAAGGCGACTATATACCCCTTCACCTTACAATTCTTATTAAATCTTGTAAAATTGTAAAAGCGCAAAAAAAAACGCCCAGGACGCCTCTCGGCAACCCGGACGGAAAAATGTTGGCGACACCCTGCTCTCCCACACTCTCGTGTGCAGTACCATCGGCGATGCGGGACTTAACTTCTGAGTTCGGAAAGGGATCAGGTGTACCCCCCGCTCTATAATCACCAACAAAAAAAACGAATCTATGCTCTAATCCGATAAGACCAGCGCTCAAGGAAAATAATCTTCAAGCAAACAGCGAAATAAGTCTATCGGCCTATTAGTATTGGTCAGCTCAACACATCACTGTGCTTACACACCCAACCTATCAACCTTGTGATCTACAAGGAGCCTATAGGGATACCTAATCTTGAAGGAGGCTTGGCGTTTAGATGCTTTCAACGCTTATCCTTTCCGAACGTAGCTACTCGGCAATGCACTTGGCAGTACAACCGATAAACCATTGGTTCGTCCACTCCGGTCCTCTCGTACTAGGAGCAGCTCTTCTCAAGTATCCAACGCCCACCAAGGATAGGGACCAAACTGTCTCACGACGTTTTGAACCCAGCTCACGTACCGCTTTAATTGGCGAACAGCCAAACCCTTGGGACCTTCTCCAGCCCCAGGATGCGATGAGCCGACATAGAGGTGCCAGGCCGCTGCGTCGATATGGACTCTCAGCAACGATAAGCCTGTTATCCCCAGAGTACCTTTTATCCGTTGAGCGACGACGATTCCACATTCGATCGCCGGATCACTAAGCCCTGCTTTCACATCTGCTCGACATGCCTGTCTCGCAGTCAACTGACCTTATACCTTTGCGCTCTTCTCGCGATGACCAACCGCGATGAGGTCAGCTTTGGACTCCTCCGTTACTTTTTAGGAGGATACCGCCCCAGTAAAACTGCCCGTCTGGCACTGTCCCCTCTCAGGATTCACTGAGGAGGGTTAGAGTCCCAACAGACCAAGACCAGTATTTCAACGTTGGCTCCCTGCCCCCTAACGAGGGCAGTTCAAAGCCTCCTGGCTATCCTACACATGATCTATCAAAACACCATACCAGAGTACAGTAAAGGTTCATGGGGTCTTTCCGTCCTATGGCGGGTAAACGGCATCTTCACCGCTACTACAATTTCACCGAGTCCCTCGTTGAGACAGTGCCCAGATCGTTATACCATTCGTGCGCGTCGGAACTTACCCGACAAGGGATTTTGCTACCTTAGGACCGTTATAGTTACGGCCGCCATTCACCGGGGCTTGGGTTCAATGCTTCGCCTTGCAGCTAACATCTCTCTTTGACCTTTCGGCATTGGGCAGGCATCAGACCATATACCTAGTCTTCACGACTTTGCATAGTCCTGTGTTTTTGTTAAACAGTCGCCTGGGCCATTTCTCTGCGACTTCCCCCAGCTCAGGATGTTTCTTCCATCACCAGAAAAAGCCCTCCTTCTCCCGAAGTTACGGAGGCAATTTGCCGAGTTCCTTAACGAGGGTTCTCTCGCGCGCCTGAGAATATTCTTCACGCCCACCTGTGTCGGTTTGCGGTACGGACACCATCAAAAGCTAGACACTATTTCCTGGAAGCTCCTTCCACACCTTCGGTTCCATTTCTTTCCCCTTGGGAGTAGCCAGCAATTCGCGCTTGGCGGATTTACCTACCAAGCATGCCCACTACCCCACGAACAACCTCCGATCGTTCGCGTGCTTCACTCACTCCGTCATGCCATCGCTATCTTCTTAGGTGGTGCAGGAATATTTAACCTGCTTCCCATCGTCTACGCGTTTTCCGCCTCGACTTAGGACCCGACTAACCCAGGGAAGACGAGCTTTACCCTGGAAACCTTGGGCTTACGGCGAGAGGGATTCTCACCCTCTTTATCGCTTACTCATGCCATGCATTCTCACTAGTCTGCGCTCCAGTGCTCCTTTCAGTACACCTTCAGCGCACAGACTACGCTCTCCTACCGCCCTTTTCTTAGAAAAGGGCCCGCGACTTCGGCTTTGTACTTTAGTCCCGCATATTATCAGCGCAGAGTCTCTCGATTGGTGAGCTGCTACGCACTCTTTAAATGATGGCTGCTTCTAAGCCAACATCCCAACTGTCTCTGAAACTCCACTTCCTTACCCACTTAGTACAAAATTTGGGGCCTTAGTCGGCGATCTGGGCTGTTCCCCTCTCGACTATGAAGCTTATCCCCCACAGTCTATCTCCTGGTCTACAAATCCGGTATTCAGAGTTTGATTCCCTTTGGTAAGCTAGTACGCCCCCGCGTGGATTCAGTGCTTTACCCCCGGATTGCACTACACAAGGCTAACCCTAAAGTTATTTCGGAGAGAACAAGATATCCCCGAGTTTGATTGGCCTTTCACCCCTATTCACAACTCATCCAAAGCTTTTTCAACAGCTACTGGTTCGGTCCTCCACAGGAAATTACCCCTGCTTCAACCTGGTCATAAATAGATCACTCGGCTTCGTGTCTACGCCATACGACTAAACGCACTATTCATGCTCGCTTTCACTTCGGCTCCGGAGCGTTACTCCTTAACCTTGCCGCACAACGTAACTCGCTGGCTCATCATGCAAAAGGCACGCCATCAGCCGTCTTTCCATAAGGAAAGATAGGCCTCTGACCGCTTATAGGTTGCAGGTTTCAGGTTCTATTTCACTCCCCTTCCGGGGTTCTTTTCACCTTTCCCTCGCGGTACTGGTCCACTATCGGTCATCAACTAGTATTTAGCCTTGGAGGGTGGTCCCCCCAGATTCAGACCGAGTTTCACGTGCTCGGCCCTACTCAGGATACCAACTTGTGCTGTCTTCTTTTCGTCTACCGGACTATCACCGTGTCTCGTTAACCTTTCCAGGTTATTCAACTAAGAAGAACAACATCCTTATGCCGGTCCTACAACCCCGAAAGAAAATCCCTCGGTTTGGGCTATTTCCCGTTCGCTCGCCGCTACTGAGGAAATCTCGGTTGATTTCTACTCCTCTGCTTACTGAGATGTTTCACTTCAGCAGGTATAGCTTCCTAATCCTATTTATTCAGATTAGGATAACAAGACTTTACTCTTGCTGGGTTTCCCCATTCGGAATCCCCCGGGTCAAAGCTACTTCCAGCTCGCCGAGGATTATCGCAGGTTTACACGTCCTTCATCGCCTGTTGATGCCAAGGCATCCCCCTACAACCCTTAATTTCTTTTATCGCCATAATCTTGAAGATTATTTCTCAAGCGCTGATCTTAATTACGGATCAGAAACTTGACTCGATTTCTTTTAATTTCAATGGTCGATCGTGAGAAATAGAACAAGTTACACAACAGAGTCTCGCCTCAACCTAAGGATTCAACCTTTCGGTTTTCAAACCTTTAAGGAGGTGATCCAACCCCACCTTCCAGTAGGATTACCTTGTTACGACTTCACCCTAGTCATCACCCTCACTTTCGGCACCTCCCTCCCTTGCGGGTTAGGTCAGCGACTTCGGGCGAGAGCAACTCCCGTGGTGTGACGGGCGGTGTGTACAAGACCCGGGAACGTATTCACGGCGCTGTTGCTGACACGCCATTACTAGCAATTCCAACTTCATGCAGTCGAGTTGCAGACTGCAATCCGAACTGAGACCAGTTTTGGGGATTAGCTACGCCTTGCGACTTCGCAACCTTCTGTACTGGCCATTGTAGCACGTGTGTAGCCCTGGACATAAGGGCCATGCGGACTTGACGTCATCCTCACCTTCCTCCTGATCGACTCAGGCAGTCTCACTAAAGTGCCCAGCTTTACCTGATGGCAATTAGAAATAAGGGTTGCGCTCGTTGCGGGACTTAACCCAACACCTCACGGCACGAGCTGACGACAGCCATGCAGCACCTGTGCAGAGATCCTTTCGGAACTGAGCATTTCTGCCCCAATCCTCTGCATGTCAAGCCCAGGTAAGGTTCTTCGCGTTGCATCGAATTAAACCACATGCTCCACTGCTTGTGCGGGTCCCCGTCAATTCTTTTGAGTTTCACCCTTGCGAGCGTACTCCCCAGGTGGCACACTTATCGCGTTAGCTACGACACAGCCGGGGTTGAGACCGACTACATCAAGTGTGCATCGTTTACGGCATGGACTACCAGGGTATCTAATCCTGTTTGCTCCCCATGCTTTCGTGCCTCAGCGTCAGTAATAATCCAGAAAGCCGCCTTCGCCACCGGTGTTCCTCCACATATCTACGCATTTCACCGCTACTTGTGGAATTCCGCTTTCCCCTCTTACACTCTAGTCAAGCAGTTTTGTATGCAGTCCGAAGATGAACTCCGGAATTTCACATCCAACTTGCTCAACCGCCTACGCACCCTTTACACCCAATAAATCCGATTAATGCTTGCGCCCTACGTATTACCGCAGCTGCTGGCACGTAGTTGGCCGGCGCTTCTTTACCTGCTACTCTCAAAATCAACCTTTATTAGAAGCCGATTCTTGCTCACAGGCGAAAGTGCTTTACGATCCTAAAACCTTCATCACACACACGGCGTCGCTTCGTCAGGCTTGCGCCCATTGCGAAAGATTCTCGACTGCAGCCTCCCGTAGGAGTCTGGGCAGTTCTCAGTCCCAGTGTTGGCGATCGACCTCCCAGTCCGCCTAGGCGTCTCAGCCTTGGTAAGCCATTACCTTACCAACAAGCTGATGCCACACAGGCCGCTCATGTCCCGCAAGGTTCCTCTCGGAATCCCCCGCTTTCATCAATCTACGATGCCGAAGATTGACGACATTCGGTATTAGCATCCATTTCTGAATGTTATCCCCAGGGTCACGGTACGTTACCTGTGCATTACTAACCCTTCCGCCACTGACTTGAGTTTGCACTCAAATCCGTTCGACTTGCATGCCTCATCCACGCCGTCAGCATTCAATCTGAACCAAGATCAAATTCTCAGTATAAATAAAAATAAAATGGACAGTGCTCCCGAAAGAGCACCGCACAAGACTCTGTGCGTTCTTGTTCTATTTCTCACTATCAACCTACCGCCAAGCCTCTAGAACCCAGCCTCCACTCGATGCCGACCATCGAGATGTCCCATATCTTATTCAAGGCGTCTTTTTTGGAAAAGATGAAAAAGAAAAAAAGGCGGAAATTTT
>NZ_QQBG01000011.1 GCF_003339615.1 Candidatus Similichlamydia laticola | reverse complement strand
TTTTCCAAAGGGCTTCTTTTTTGATCCCAATCACGGATTTAAGGGTGGAAAATTAGCTACTATTAAAAATGATAAATCTATTGAGTTCAGATTTATTCCTGGCAAAGGAAATCATGAACTGATGTCTTTGCCGACACAATATCCTTTTCATAGATCTCTGATGAAAAACTGTGGACCAGGCTTAAGCACGACCTTCTTGCCTTCATACAGAAGTTCTCGTATTTTGCTTGGATCGTTGGCCAAAACATATGCTAGACCTACATCAACAACAGGCTATTTACGTGGCTTGTCTGTTTTTATTCTTGCTTCAGACAGGGAAGAAGTTGTAGCTCTTTTATGTCAAAAAGGAGACTTAGAACTGAAAGGGATAGATCCAATGAACCCATATGCAGGGTGCTTTGACCTAGAAACCCTACTAGGAACAGAGCCAGATGAGACTTCTTCAGAAGAAGAACCATGTACCTCTGCAAAAGCCTTGGAATATGACAAAAAACTTTCCTCACAAGAGGAGAACTTCTTTAGTCTTTATCAGCCTAAAGGGCAAAAAAAAGAGCCACTTACTACTCCAACTACACAAAAAAGTCCTACTCCGTCAAATCCTCAAAGAGAGTCCGAAAGAAGAATGGCAGCCGCTCTGGCTTTAATTGAGTTGTCTAAGTACAATGCGCCGCAAGACGGTTCAATCTAACTAGAAAAACAAGCTTAAAAAAAACTTTTCACTTCTCTATATAAAATCGGCTTCTCCCCAAGACTTTTCATTCTAAGTTACATTTTCTTTTGGGATGACTATCAACACCGTTTCTATTCCTTTCCTTACCCGCACTCTTACTCACAATATTGAGTTAGAGGTAAAGAGTCGTGAAGAATTTGCTAGCATGACATTGCGAGTCTCTTCTACTCTTCAGGAGCTTTGGACAAGGTCAAAAAGTTGTCCCGAAAGAGCTCTCTTTAAGCACAGCAAGGCTATGTCTACCCTCCTTGTCTTTCCTAAAAATATCCGCATTGATCTTTCGACAGGAAAAATGACGAACGGAAGATTAGTCCTTGTTATGGGACATAAAATCCTATCTATCGGGTTTGTCCCCTTTGTTGAGGAGGAAGGAATTGAGTTATTACAAAATAACTTCAGAGTAATCCAGTTCCATCACCATCGATTGGATTCGATCTTACCCATCGAACGAAAGGGAGTATGTGAGATAGGAAAATCCCTCTTTGGTTGCCCGTTCGATGCTGAGATAAAGAGAGAGAGAGGCAAGGCAGTTCTCGTGAATTTGTCTTTACTACTTCTCTTTGATTGTAAATACAGCTCTCTTGCCTTGTTATGCTATCATGGGCCAATTCCACCCGCTTTGGCTGTTCCTACACTTTACATAAAACCGAAGAGCTTACCGATCCAATTGGAAGAGTCATCCCCATTTGTAGAGATCCCTCATCTAAAAGATCGTCAATTAGGAATTATGAAAATTCCTTGTATATCCTATGAAGGGTTTAAACAAAAACTGCACGTGTCCGAAATTTTTAAGGATAGTTTTGTAAAAGGAAAGGGGCATTTACACAGAGCGAATTGCACTTCTTGGGAAGATAATTGTCTTTTCGTTTTCCCTCGTGATTGCTCTGTTAGCTCTCAGGAGCCTTTCAAAGGCGGACAACTGTTTTTTATTCAAGGGCCTCATCAAATAGAAATTGGTTTCATCCCTGAAAGGGGAAAGCAAAAAGCCAATCGTGAAGAAGTTTATTCTTTTCATCGATCCTTTCTCGATAGTGCAAACGTCGTAAATCGGTTTATTCCCATAGATAGATGTTCACGACTTTCTCTAGGGTTATCCACAAAAGTATGTTCTTCTCCAGGGTCAGGGCCTCATCTTTCTGAAGTCTCCCTCTTTTTATTGTCCTCCTCTAAAACAGATTTTTTTGGTCTTTTCTGCAAAGCAGGAGAATATGGTCTAACAAGCATGGATCCATTAAGCCCAGGAGAAGGGTGTTCCACCTCGAATAGGCTCCATGCTTTTCGCGAGACAGAACAAGAAGAGCCTCCTAAGAAAAAAGTTAGGACAGAAGAAGAATCAGCAGGAACTTCTAAAGCAGTAAGAGATGAACCTTGCCCCTTTAGTGCTCAATTCGTATCCATGCGAGATCATAGTTATTGTAGCACACGACATTTAGATACGGTCCAAACAGGAGAGTCTACTCTATTAAGTTGCACTTCAGAGACAGAAGAAGAACGTAGGGCAATTGCGGTAAGAGGCCTTCTTGGGCTAGCCAAGCAGCCTAGCCAGGATCCCTCATCTTAGTTTATGGTCACATAAGTGATCTTAGATAACTAAAAGCTGTCTGGTGCACAAGATAGCTTTTACAAAAGGGAATCTCCTTATTATTTTCAAATGACCATCCCTTCTGTTTCTATCCCATTTTTGACCTATACCCAAACTGGTTTTTGTGATTTTGATGTCATCAATTATGACGAATTTTTCAGTCTCACATCACGCATCTCTTCTACTGCAAAAAGAGCGATATCACGATCAAAAACTTGCCATGAAGGAATCGTCTTTGACAGACAAAAGCAGAATAGAGCAGCTCTACTTGTATTGCCTAAATATGTAAGTTTCGATTCTCTTGATGAAGTAACAAAAATTGGAAAACTAGTCATCGTGATGCACAAATTCTGCTTATATATTGGATTCGTACCTTTTATTGCAGAAGGGTCTAAATTAACTCAGCATCATAGGTTACTAAATCAATTTCACCATTATCAGTTAGATTCATTTGCTTTAGAAGAGATGAGTAGGATAGGAGTGTCGGAAAAAGGCAAATCTCTTTTTCAGTTGCCATTAGATGCAAAGTTGGAATCTGTCTTGGGCAACTCTACCATTAAAAATCTGTCTCTGATGCTGTTGCTAGATCGCAATAGAAGTTCTTTATCCCTGTTATGCTGTAAAGATCCTATTCCACCTATATTGCCCATTCCCATGCTTCGCCTACAAAAGAAAATCCCTTTACCTCTGGTATCGGAACATTTGCTCCAAGTAAAAGTTTCGGGTTTGATCGACCATAACTATGGTGAAATAACAATACCATGCTTATCAATTGAAGATTTCAAAAAAAAAGCAAATGAACACGGTTCATTTAAAGAGAGTTCTGCAAAAGGATATGATCACATGCATAGAGCTAATACTCTATATTGGGAAGATAAACATCTCTTAGTACTACCGCATGAATGTTTTATTGAACCAAAGTATGGCCTTAAAGGGATGAATTTATTCTTAATTAAAGGGGCTCAATTAGAGCTTGGTTTTATTCCTGATACTGTCAAACAGGTAACCGAACGAGAAGAACTTTATTGTTTCCATCGATCATTTCTTGAAGAAATGGGTACTACAAATCGGTTTATTCCTGGAAACAAATACTCTCGACTTGACCTGAGTTCAGTAGCAAAAGTTTGCCTTAGGCAAGATTCGAGCTTTGGCATTTCTGGTATCTCTTTCTTTTTTCTAGCATCTAAACATACGGACTTTGTTGCTCTTCTATGTAGAACTGGTAACTATGAACTAGCAAGTATAAATCCAATGAATCCAACAGAAAATTTGGAGACAGTGCCTTCTCTTTCAAAAGTAGATAATGAACCTACTAGAGCATATATGGAATATGAGAAATATTGTTGCAACCTTTTTCAGGAGCATAATTACTTCCATACTGATACTCCAGAAAAAGATCAAGAAAACCCTGAAATGCCTGTTCAAGATATCACTCTTTCAATGAGAGAAGAAACAAAACAAATCCCAATTTGGATCAGAGCGACTCAAGATCACAATTATTACCATACAGAAAGTGAAACAAGACAAGAAACCAAACCAGATGAAACGGAAGAATTGTTTGACCTATTAGAAACAGAAAGGGAACGTCGGGAAATTGCAGTAAGCGGACTGCTTCTACTTGCTGAACAATCGACTTATCTGCCCCTCTCGCCGTAAGATGGTATGAATAGAGCTATGTTTAGCCAAAAAAACCCACGACTAATCTAAAATGAACAGCAGCTTCGTACTAGAAATCTCTGTACCTGAATGACTCTCTCTTCTGTTTCCATTCCATTTCGGACTCGAACACAAACCGGATGTTTTAACCTAAATGTGATAGAACATGAGGGCTTTCTTAACCTCGTATCACGGACGTCTTCCGCTGCTGAAACAGCCTTAAAAAGGTTAAAGACTTGCCCAAGAAGGATGGTTTTTAATACCTCAAACAAAGAATCTCTATTCGTTTTTCCTAGACCCGTAACCTTTAACCTCCTGCAGGAAACTATAACAAATGGCAGTCTAGTTATTGTTAAACATGCAGAATGTTTATATATCGGATTTTCACCTATTCCTGAGGAGGATACGAAGTTAACCCAACATAACAGATTTCTTAGACACTTTCACCATTATCAATTGGATTCTATTCCTAAAGAACATCTTGAGAGGATGGGAATATCAGAAAAAGGAAAATCTCTTTTACAATTGCCTTTAGATACAAAGCTAGAAACTATATCAGGAAAGGCCACTTTCAAGAAGTTGTATTTGATGTTGCTCTCTGACCATAAAAATAATGCTCTTGCCCTGTTATGTTGCAAAAATCCGATTCCTTCTGCTTTACCTGTTCCTACTCTTTGTCTAAAGGCCCAGAATCTACTTTCTTTTCAAAGTGAATCATTTTCTCATATAAAAGTTCCGTGTCTGACAGATCGCACTTGTAGTGACGTGATAATATCTTGTCTGTCTGCGGAAAAGTTCAAGCAGAAGATGCATGAGTCTATCCCTTTCAAGGAGAGCTTTGTAGAAGGGAAAGGGTATACGCACAGAGTCCAAGCGCTCTATTGGGAAAATAATTCCCTTATAGTTTTACCACGTGGTTGTTCTATTGGCCCACACCACAGTCTTAGTGGAGGACAGCTCTATTTAATTAATGGAAATCAGTTAGAGATTGGATTTATCCCAGATAACATTCAGAAGACGACCGATCGGGATAGATTTGGGGAGTTCCATCGATCGCTCCTTGAAGAAGTAGAGGTCACGAACAAATTCATTCATGGAAATAGATGTTTACGACTCGGGTTAGGCACAGAAGCAAAAGTATGTTCTCAACAAAATTCAAGTCCTTGCATCAACGGTGTCTCTCTTTTTCTCTTGGCATCTAAATATACAGATTTTATAGCTCTTCTTTGTAAGACGGGTGACTATGACTTCATGAGTATAGACCCTATGAATCCAACAGCAGGATTTTTTCCATTGAGTGCAATGGGCCTTACTCCACCAGAGCAGGAGCCTCCTAGGAAAAAACTTCGGAAAGAGGATGAACCAGGAACTTCTTCAACTGAAGCAGTAAAAGTGCAACAGATAGAAGAACAAGCTGGGACCTCTGCACAAGCTTTAGCTGAAGAGAAAAAAAGAAAACAAGACCTATCTGCGTTTACATAAGAAACGAAAATATAAACAGTACTGAGTCTCAATAGGGGAGTTCCTCAATTGAACTGGGTGGCACTACTGATCCTTTTCACCATAAAACAGTGAAACAAGGAGAGTCTTTGCAAAAGGCAACTCTCTTTTATGGCATCTGCAATCATGTTTGAAAAGCAAGATTCGTTTTTTTCAGTAAACAAATAGCCAACCCAGCTACAATGGGGCAAATCAACGCAAACGATCTGTTTGCTTTTACTAGTCAAATTCCAAATGTTCCTCTATCCGGATCTAGCACGTAGAAAGCGTTTGTCTCATATTCAAAATGACACTCAAAACTGTTTCTATTCCCTTTAGTACCTCTAAACAAACTGGCTTTACTGATTTAAAGGTGATAAGTCATAGTGAGTTTGTTAGTATTGCAGAAAGAGTTTCTCTCACTGCAAAAGAAGCCCTTAGTAAAGCAAGACCTTATTTTAGAAGACGAATTCTTAGAGAAAGCGATCATTCCCTTATTGTACTACCAAAGAACGTTACGATTGACCCTTTTACAGGAAAGACAATACATGGACAAATATTCCTTGTAATAGAACATGGCTTTTTAAACATTGGATTTATTCCAATGCCCGAAGAAGGATGCAAACTAGTACAGTATTCCAGATTAAAAGAGCAGTTTTATCATTGTCAGTTAAATTCGATCTCAAAAAGAATCGGAAGAATTGAAACACCAGAGAACAAGAGGTCCTTTTTTGATTTACCTGCCAGCAGCAAACTGGAAGATAGTTTAGGCAAATCGGTCTTAATAGGCATACACATAATGCTTCTTTTTGATGATAAAGAAAGCACTCTTGCTCTACTTTGTTGTAAGTATCTAATACCACCAGTGCTTCCTGTTCCCATTCTCTACCCAAAACTAAGGTGTCAGTTAGTTCAAGAAGAAAGCAGTTCCCCTACACAAGTTGAAATATTTTACTCATTAGACCATCAGTTAGGACATATAAAGATTCCTTGTTTATCTAAGGAAGAATTTGAGCAGTGCATATGTGGTTCTGTCCCTTTTAAAAGGAGTTTTAAAGAAGGTAAGGGTTATTCACATAAGATAAACACTATTCAAATGCAGGACGACTGTCTTTTAGTCTTGCCATATGGTAGCTCCGTTAACTCAAAGCAACAGTTATGTGGAGGAAGACTGTATTTGGTTGGAAGTCACCCTAAACTGGAGTTAGGATTTATCCCAGACGCAACAAGTAAAAAAGTCGATTATAATAGTATTGTTTCTTTTCATCGGTCTTTACTTGATCCGTTAGGAGTTGCACGCAAATTCATTCCTGCAGGTTCTTGCACTAAAATTCTTCTAGGAGAAGAAGCTAAAGTACTCTTTCCTCTCAATGCAAGTCCTTCTGTCATTGGGATATCTCTCTTTTTATTGTCCTCTAGAGGGAAACATTTCCTATCTGTTCTTTTCAAACGGGGAGATTATAAACTAGTAGGTATAAATCCATTCAATCCGAACGAAGGGGTTCTTCCATTAAGCAAGTTGATGACATGCTCAGAAATAGAACAAGAACTTCCTTCTAAACGATCTCGAATAGAAAGCGAGCCCGAAACCTCAAAACAATCACAAGAAATACTCCTAAATCCAAGTTTAGAGAAGCCAGAAACAGGAGAAACTGTTGCAATCAAGCTAGTTGAGCCAGAAAACACCTCAACCTATCCAAACACAGAAGAAGAACGAAGAGCCATCGCGGCAAGTGGTCTTCTTGCTCTTGCCCATATTCAAACTACTTCTGCTCTAAATTATCACTCTGAAACAAAATGAGACTTAGAGCTATCCGAAGATATTTTGTAATCCAGTCATGTCATATACTTGTTATCTGAAAATGATGACATCATTCAAATGACTATTCAAACTGTTTCTATACCTTTTTGCACTCGCACCAAGGTACAATCAGTTCACTTATGTGTAGTAGAACGAGATGCGTTTCTTTCTACCGCATTACAAACCTCTTCCACAGCTCAAACAGCGTTAAATAGGGAAAAAAATTATTCGGAAAGGTCTTTCCTTAGCAAGGAAATCACAGCTTCTCTTCTTGTTTTTCCTAAAGGGATCGGTGTGAATCCGATTGATAAAACAGTAACCAATGGAACACTAAACATCGTCAGACAATCGGACCGATTCTACATCGGCTTTTCTCCTTCCTTGGATAGAAAGACTAAGTTGCAGCAGAACAACCACTTGATCATGCAATTTCATCATCATCAATTAGATTCGATTGCCGACCAACTTGAAAGAAAGGGAGTATATGCAAGGACTTCCCTTTTAGGTCTTGCTTCAGAAGTTGTCTTACAACAAGAACAAGACCGAGCAACTTTTGCAAAGTTACATCTCATGCTTCTTTTCGACTGTAAACGAAACAACCTTGCCCTACTGTGTTCAAAAAAGCCAATCCCATCTATATCACCTATTCCTGTTCTCTATGCTTTGCCGAACTCGCATTTATTTCAAAAAAAAGCACTACAACCACAATTAAAAGTGAAGTATCTGCTCGATCATAAGGTTGGAACATATAACCTTCCCTTTAAGGATAAGTCTTTGGGAATACAATCTGTGATTCATCAAATGAATTTACTTCCCAACACAAATAGCTGCTTGCTTGTTTTGCCCTATGGCTGTTCCATTGGTCCACAACAAGAGTTAAGAGGAGGAGAGCTATTTTTAACTAACGGTATTCCACCAAAACTCTGTTTTTTACCCGAAGAAGGAACAAAAGAGGCTTCCCGCAGAGAGTTTTATTTTTCTTCTTTCCATAGATCCTTTCTGGATGGACTAAAAGTGATGCAACGATTTGCCCCTGTAAATAGACCCTCACAACTTTCTCTGCATATGTCAACCATGTGGACCGAGAAACAAAGCTGGGGGATTGCTGGCGTATCCTTCTTTGTCTTGGCCTCTAGAAAAGCAGATTTCTTAGCCATTTTGTGTCAAAATGGGGAGTACGGACTAGCAAGCACAGATCCATTGCACCCAGAATCAGGAATCTTTCCATTAAGCCCGTTATCAGTTCCAACTCACACTGATGAGAATAATCAGAATGAGTCTAAGCAAGAGCCTCCACCAAAAAGATCTCGAACAAAAGATGACCCATGCACTTCTGCACAAGGAATGGAGGAAAGTTTCCCTTTTTTCCAAAGGCAAGGAACCCCCGAGGTAAGGACAGAAGAAGAACGAAGAGCCTTAGCAGTGGATGGTCTTCTTGCTCTTGCCAAAAGAGCCATATCCGATCCATGAGGGGACACAAAATCACTTTGCAACTTAATACGTAAGAATCTTACCGTTTCTAGAAATTCACCGATCTTTCTAATGATAATTAATACTGTCTCTATCCCTTTTTATACCCGAACAAAAACTGGCTTCACTCATTTAGAAGTAATGAACCGCAATGAATTTCTTAGCCTTACACAACGGGTCTCTTCTAAAGCTGAAAACATTTGGGACAGGTCTCTAGCCTGTCCCAGCAGGCCAATTTTTGGAAAGAAAGATATATCATATCTTATAGTCTTACCTAAACGTATAAGCATAGACTTTGCTAATGGAAGTCTGATAAATGGGAAATTAATTCTTGTCTCAGATTATAATCGCTTATACATTGGGTTTATTCCGTTAACTGAAGAGGGAGCCACATTAGTCCAGTATCAATCAATTATCAAACAGTTTCACCACCATCAATTGGATGCGATCCCTGGAAAAATTGAAAGAAAAGGCGCCTCTGAAAAGGGAAAGTCTCTTTTTGAGCTTCATACAGATATTAAACTGAAAAGAACTCTAAATACACTGGTCTTAAATGACGCATCTTTAATGCTCCTCGTTGACGACAAGAACAATACCCTTGCTTTATTGTGCTGTAGAAGGTCCATTCCCTCTCCATTGCCTGTTCCTGTCCTTTACCTACAACCGAAAAGTCTATTAGAGGGGAGACATAACTTACATCACATAGAAATTCCCTGCTTGCTAGACCGGCAGCTAGGATATATAAAAATCCCTTGCCTCTCAAAAGAAGATTTTGAACAAAAAATGCACCAATCGGCTATTTTTAGGCAGAGTTTTATCGAAGGGAAGGGTTACCGCCATAAAGTAAATCCTATCTTTTGGAAAAAGAACCATCTTCTAGTTTTACCTCACGGTTGCTGTGTTGAATCAAAACAAGTGATCAAGGGAGGTGACTTATTTTTAATTCAAGGTTCTCAATTAGAACTTGGATTCATTCCTATGAAAGGGGACAAAAAAGTAGAGCGCACAAGTCTTTTTTCCTTTCATCGATCTCTGCTTGATGGTGTAAATACTACAAATCAATTTGTCCCTGCAGGTCGTTGCTCACGACTCACTTTAGGCCAAGCCGCTAAGCTATCTCTTACATGCGATTCGAAACCTTGTATCTCCGGGGTCTCTCTCTTCTTACTGGCCTCTAAGGATACAAATTTCATGGCTCTTCTTTGCCAAGACGGAGACTTGGATTTGAAAGGGATAAACCCACTTCATCCACAGGAAGGATTTCTTCCATTGAACAAGTGGATAATTCTTCCGGAGGTAGAACAAGAGGGAGCCCCTCCCAAAAAGAGATCTCGAGAGGAAGACGAACCGGGCACGTCTGCACAAGCAATAAGAGAAAGCTTGCCTTTTTTTATTAGGCCGGATACCTCTGCACTCCCGCAAACAGAAATCATCCAAAGACCAAATCAGCATATAATTATGCAAGATCACACCTACTGCTGTACAAAAGCTCCGGAAGCTCTCCAATCAGGGGAGCAAAGTTACCTCACTTTATCACGCGAAGCAGGAAGATCTCTTGCTACATCAGAAGACGAGAAATTAGAAGAAGAAACCCGAAGAATACTTGCAGCAGGTAGCCTACTTGCTTTAGCCAATCAATCTGCAGGCACATTTTCTCTCAAATCCAGTCAAGATCACCCTTCCTAATATGGAAGGTTAAGCTTTGTTAAGGAAGGAGTTTACTTATATATCGGATTTGTTCCTGACGTTGAAGAAGAGCTCAATTTGATCCAAAGTTGCAAACTAGTAAAAAGTTTCCATCATCATCAGTTTGATTCAATATCAACAGAACTGAAAAGGAATGGGGTATGCGAAAACGGCAAGTCTCTTTTAAACTGCAACCATACGTCAGAGTGGAAGGAGAGTTAGGAAAACAAAGCCTAAAGGGCTTATTCCTGATGCTTCTCCTCAATAATAAATCCAATACTCTCGGTTTATTATGTTCCAGAAAGCCCATTTCATCTACCTTGCCCATGACTATACTTCAAAAACGACAGTTATTGGACCAGGTAACAAACGAAGAAACTTCACAAGTAGAATTTTTTTGCTTAAAAGACAAGAGAATCTTTCGTATAAAAATACCTTCTCTATCTGCAGAAGCCTTCAAAGAAAAGTTACCTCAACCAGCTTTTTTTAGAGGTAGTTTTACTAAAAACTTGGATATCAAGACAGAAGTAAATCTTTTTCCTTGGAAAGATAATGATCTCTTAGTCTTACCACATGGTTGTTCCATTATTCCTCAACAGAAACTTAAAGAGGGAACATTGTATTTAATTAGAGGTCCTCAATTGGAGTTGGCTTTTATTCCTGGAGAGAAAAATTCTATTCTCCTTCGAGAAGATCTCCTCAGCTTTCATCGCACGTTTCTTGATGAGTTAGATGTCACACATCGTTTTATTCCACCGAATAAATGCTCAAAGCTTTCCTTAGGTAAAGAAGCAAAAATATCCAGGACAAAAGACAACTATTTTCGTATTTCTGGAGTATCAATCATTCTTTTAGCCTCTGAAAAGGCAGGCTTTGTTGCCATTCTTTGTAAAAGTGGAGATTACGAACCAGTTAATGTAGAGTCAGTTAACAAACTTCAAGACCTTAGTGCATCAGAGTATAAGCCTATTGAAAAGAGGCTTCGAAAAGAAGAGGAGCCCAACACTTCTGCACAAGCAATGGAAGAAAGCTTGCCTTTCTTGAGGGAAAGGAGAGCAACAGGTGGAACACAACAGCAACTAAGCTGGACCATGATCAAACAAAAGGATGATTACTGTCATGCAATTGCTTTGGAGGCATTAAAAGACAGGAGATCGGTTCCTTTAACTCAGCCCAGTGAGCTAGAACGATTGCTTACCTCATCAGGTGTTGAAAGAGCAGAAGAAGAACGGAGGATATTAGCGGCAAGTGGCCTGCTTGCTCTAGCGAACTAACCTCCAACTCCATATTTTTCTGATTAACAGTGTCCTTTCTAGAGCATGTATAAAAATAGCCATTTGTACTGCTTCTATTTCTTTTATATGTCCAGACCTTCTTGCAGATAAGTTTCTTCACCGTAAAGGCAGCTAGATGATCACCAGAAGAATCTTTCTAACATCGGCTATTTTTGCATGACTGCAAATATAATCTCTGTCCCGTTTTGCACACGTACAAGAACAGGAAATTCTGGGTTAGAGCTACTTTTTTATGAAGATTTTATTCATCTCACCTCTCGTGTTCGTCGAACTGCATCTGGACCTCTCGAGATATCTAAGACCTACTCTGAAAGAAACGCTTTTAGAAAAAAACATACTTGCCTTCTTATTGTTTTACCAACAAACGTTGAAGTCAATCCTGATACAGGACTGATGACGAACGGCCAGTTGAAAATTGTTGTAGGTGAGAACTGCCTATATGTCGGATTCATTCCATTTTTAGAACAGGAAGCCAGAATAGTACAAAACGCCCATAACGTGATGCGATTTTATCATCATAGGCTGGAATCCATTGAAAAAGAGATCGAAAGAACAGGGCCTTCTTCCCAAGAAAAAACCCTTTTAAAGCTACCATCTGAGAATAGACTAAAATGTGACAAAACTCAATTTTTTGTTGAAGGGCTATTTTTCATACTACTCTTTGATTCTAAATACAACACTTACGCCTTACTCTGCTGTAAAGAGCCCATACCTCCAGAAGTGCCTATTCCTATTCTTTGTCCTAAAACAGAAAGTTCACTTCCAAAGCAAAAAGAAGAAAAAGCATCGAAATGGTTGCACATGTCTGGCCTGAAAGGCCTGAAATTTTTTCAGTCCAAATTGCCCATTTTTTCGAAAAGAGATTTTGATGAAAGAAAAAAGCCCAATGGGCTTTTTCTAGAAGAAAAAATAGAAATGGGACGTCATGAAACTTTTATTATCATTTTACCACATGGCTGTTCATTGGGCCTAAATAACGAACTCAAAGGGGGAGAACTATGTTTAATTCAAAGTGATTCTCTTTTGGAAATTGGATTCATTCCCACAAGCAGAAAACCAAAAGTTACCTATAATACACTTTATTTTTTTCAACGAGCACTCCTTGATGGCTTGAGTTCAAGCCAATATGTCGCCTCTGGAGACAATTGTACTAGATTAGTTCTCTCTCCATCAAATGGAGGCAATTGGCACAAGATGTCTTTCTTTTTATTAGTCTCCAAAACAGAGGATTGTATAGCTATACTGTGTCAAAAAGGGCTCTTTGAATTAAAAGGCATCTATCTGACAAAATCAAATTCTGAACCTATACTGTTGGATACGTTAGAAACGGCTCCTCCAAAAGAAAAGTCTCAGACAAAAGAGCCAACCACCTCGTTACAAGCAAGAGTGGAAAATATAATTTATTTAGCTCATGAAAAAAAACAGCTCGAATCATATCAAGAAGTGAAAATGAACCCACGGCAGGGGACACCAGAAAAAGGAACAACTTCTTCACCACACTTCGTTATCCAGAAAGAGTCTTCCCATCTTTTAAGTAAAAAACTGCTTTGTGAATCCCAAGAAGAGAGTTCGCAAAAGGGCACAACAGAGAAGAGGGTGTTGATTTTGCCAATCAGCTGTTTAGAAATAGAGTCTAAGACCGAAAAAGCTCCTTTGAAAAAAAAGACAAAGATAGAAAACACAGTTCACTTAACCCAACAGCAAGAAGAAATACCAAGTCCTTTGCAAAGGCAATTTTCAGGCTGTATCATGACTAAAGCTTCAAGAGAATGGTGCATATCACATGACCATTCATACTTCCAAAACTTCGATCCGAATAGGGAAAAAGACATACTAACAGAGTATAAAAAAGAAACAGCAATAAGTGCAGTAAATTTAGATCATCCTTATTTCCAACGAGAAATTTCTGAAGAAGAACGCCGGCAAGAGATAGCTAAAATCCTCATAGAATTGGCAGAACTGCCAAATAATTTGACAGAATAACCCTAATTATCTTGTCATTTAGAAAAATGACAAATGATACTTTGACTATGACATCCTTTTCGATCAACCTTGAAGCTATTCCAAAGGCTCCAGGTGTTTACCTGATGAAAGGAAACCGCAACCGTACGCTTTACATCGGGAAAGCTATTGATCTTCGAAAAAGAATCTCTCAATATTTCATTCTTGGGCGAGACGATCGCGATATGATTCCTCATCTGCTATCGGAAATCAAAACAATTGATTTTATTGTTGTCTCATCCGAAAAAGAAGCGCTTCTTTTAGAACGACGCTTTATTCAAGAACATCGTCCTAAGTATAACGCCTGCTTAAAGGATGACAGCTCCTTCTACTTTTTCCATTTCGATCCAAAAGAAACTTGGCCTAAGTTACGCCTAGTAAGGTCTAAAAACCAAATAGAAGAGACAGCCCTCATTTGGGGACCCTATTCTGACTCAAGAAGCGCTAGAGAGATTCTCGATCTTTTGCATAGAGTCTTTCCGCTGCGCCGATGCTCCGATCAAGAACTTTCTCAAAGAAAAACCCCTTGTCTCTACTACCAAGTTAAATGTTGTCCTGCTCCATGCATCGGTTCATGCTCGAAAGAGCAATACGCTGTTCATGTTCAAGCTATTATTAACTTTCTAAATGGAAAAATTCAAAATGTGCTGACTTATTTAGAAAAGAAAATGGAACAAGCTGCCAATCAACTTGAATTTGAACATGCTGCATATTTAAGAGACCTACATGAAAAGATTCAAAACTGGAACTCTCCCTCCGATGGGGCTGTAGACTCACCTAGTGAAGAATCAGCTGACCTTTTTGGAATTATTCGACAAGGGACCTGCCTTTTGATCACACGAGCAGAGTACCGAGGAGGTCGATTGATGCACATGGATCATTTCGAACTTAAAAACATTTTAGGCAGTAACGAGGACATTTTACAGACGTGGGTTTTCCAGTACTATATGGATCTTGCCCGGCATTCAATGATCGGGAAAGTTATTCTTTGTCTAGAACAAGGCACTCGACTTGACGCATTGAGAGAGTGCCTCACGGAAAAACTAGGTATGCCCTTTAAGATCTTTCTACCCGAAACAGACCCATTTGTTTCTTGGGCTCGACTTCTTGCGCTTAACTCTTGGTCTAAATTGCAAACTGTTACGGGCTTAGCCCCAACTGTTGACATGGAAGAGATCCAGTCCTTCTTTTCCCTGAATCGCTTACCCAACAAGATAGAGTGCGTTGATCATTCCCATCTTCAAGGACATCACTCTGTTTCCTCTGTAATCGTGTGTGAAGAGGGACACTTTAATAGACAGAAATATAGGAGGTATAGCTGGGGTTGCACTCGAGGTAACGATTTGGACTTGCTAAAGTTGTTGATCCTAAAACGCTACTCTCAGAAAAGAAATTTACCAGATTTGCTTCTCCTCGATGGTGGCAAAACACATTGGCAAACAGCCTACTCTTGTTTAGTAAGTTTGGGATATTCTGATATTCCTCTCTTAGCTCTTAGCAAGGATCAAGGGAAGCATACCAAAGGCTTAGTTCGAGAAAAGATCTGGGGACCTAGTCCAAAAAGGTTTCAGTATTTGGATCCCATGTCTCCAATTACGCTTTTCCTGCAAAAGGTGCGCGACGAAGCACATCATGTCGCTTTATCTTTTCAGAGGAAGCAGAGAGGCAAATATCAAGCACTAAGTGTCCTGGATACGGTTCCAGGAATCGGCCCAAAGCTTAAAACCGCTATTCTTTCTCAATACGATAGCCTAAAGCAGTTCAGTGAAGCCTTAAAACAGGGGACGGAAAGTGTCAAATTACCCTCCGTAACGAGGTCATTCCTACTGGAATACTGCACAGATCGAGAGTTTTACGAAGACGATTGAAAGGATTCTTTATCCTGTTGTAGCATGTCTACTCCTTGTTTCAGGGGATGGTGTGAACGTTTTGGTGGGAATTATGAAGGTTCGAGCTTCCGTTAAGGCAGACTTCTCGAAGGGGGATAAAATTGTGAGGCGAAGAGGTCGGCTCTATGTCGTTAACAAAAAAGATCCGAACCGCAAGCAGAGGCAACGTGGTCCTTCGAGGAGGTCTTCAATAGGATTGAGAAGAGAGCTTGCTAAGAAGAATGAGGAATAAGAAGACATGGCTCGTAAAGCAATGATTGAAAAGCAGAAGCGCCGTGAACGCTGTGTTGCAAAGTACAGAGAAAAGAGAACAGCTTTGCTAAAGACAGTAAAGTCCTTCAAGACGTCTGAGGAAGAGAAGGAGAGGGCTCGAGAAGAGTTGAACAGACTCCCAAGAGATTCTTCTCCTGTTCGTCTGAGAAATCGTTGTAAGCTGACGGGCCGTTCTCGTGGTTTCTTGAGAAGGTTTCAGGTATCTAGAATTTGTCTCAGAGAATTGGCCAGTGGTGGATTTATTCCAGGAATGATCAAAGCAAGCTGGTAGGGGGACAATGTGGTTAAGCGCACGTATCAACCAAGCAAAATTAAGAGACAAAGGACTTTTGGTTTCAGGAAGAGGATGTCCACAAGGGCCGGCCGTCGTATTTTGGCCAGAAGGAGAGCCGCTGGTCGCGTTAGGCTTTCTGCCTAGATGTTCCTGTTCTCCAAATCGATGAGGATCCTGAAAAGGCGGGTTTTTCTCAAGATAGGTCGGTTTGGAAGGAGGTTCCATGGGGAGGCCTTGTGTTTTTCTTTCGTCCCGGGGAGCTGTTTGCGCCTTGGGATCACAGTAAGCAAGAAGTACGGGGATGCCGTAAAAAGGAATCAGTGCAAAAGGCGTATCCGTGAACTGTTTCGGTTGTATCAGCACCGCTTTCCCTCTCCTCTTTCTCTTTCTGTCACTCCAAAAGTGCGACAGAGTCCGCTTACTTACTGCGATCTAGAAAATGATTTTGAACATTTTCTGAGGTTTCTTCTGAACAAATCGAAAGGGAATGGCGCATGTTAGATCCCAAGTTTATTGCGGAAAATATTGCTTTGGTAGAGCAGAACTGTGCTCGCAGGTCTGTACCCTTCGACTCAGAGTTTTTTTTGGGTCTCTATGCTGAACGCAGAGTGAGTCTCCAAGATCTAGAACATGTAAGACAGACCCAAAACGCCTTGGCTAACCAACACAAAGGGAACCTGCCTGAAGAAGCTCTTAAGGAAATGCGACGATTAAAAAAAGAAAAAGAGCGTCTTGAGGCCATTTTTGAAGAGTTAGATACCCAGTTTCGCTCCATTCTTTTGGAAGTGCCTAATCTGTCTCACCCTGACGTACCTCAAGGAGGGGAGGATGATGCGCGTGTGTTGAGAACTTGGGGAGAGCGGTCTACCCTTCCTCAAATGGCCTTGGAGCATTCTGATCTTGTTTCTCGTTTCGACTTGGTTGATTTTGCATCAGCAAGCCGTGTCGTGGGTGCTAAGTTTTGCTTTTTCAAAAATGAAGCTGTCAGAATTAGTTTGGCCTTGATCCAATTTGTCATTGATTTTCTTTTCAAGAAGAACAAATTTTCTCTTTTGGAGACACCAGATCTGGCTCGTGAAGAAATCGTAGAGGGAACTGGTTTCAATCCAAGAGGGGAATCCTCTCAAATTTACAAGATTGCAAATAGTGATCTGTGCTTAATCGGTACTTCTGAAGTCACCGTTGCGGGTTTTTTGAGTGGCTCTGTCCTGAATGCAGAAGATCTTCCGCAAAGGTTTCTCTCCCTATCACACTGTTTTCGGACAGAGGCAGGTTCTTACGGCCGTGTATCAAAGGGGCTATACAGACTCAGACAATTTACAAAGCTAGAGATGTTTGCAGTAACAACTCCCAATGCAAGTGAAGATATGTTGGAAGAGCTTGTTTCTTATCAAGAAGGGATCTTACAAGCATTGGAGTTGCCTTACAGGGTTTGTGACATAGCAGCTGGAGATCTCGGAGCCCCCGCCTACAGGAAGATTGATCTGGAAGCATGGATGCCTTTCCGTGGTGAGAACGGAAGCTACGGAGAAATTTCCAGTGCATCTAATTGCACAGATTTCCAAGCTAGACGATTAAATATCCGAATAAAGGGGTCAAGGGAGTATGCCCACACTTTGAATGGAACGGCATTAGCCGTACCAAGAATTCTTTTGGCCCTATTAGAAAATGGACAGAGAGAAGATGGCTCTGTTCGTCTCCCCGAAGCCCTTGTTCCTTGGCTAGGTTTCTCAGAAATTCGACCTCGCTAGGGTTGCTGTGGTCACTTTTCCTGATTTAAATCCAGAACAGGTGCAAGCTGTCTCCTCTCTCGATCGCAAATTGCTTATCATAGCTGGAGCTGGTTCTGGGAAGACTCGTGTTCTTCTTGCTCGAATCTTACAACTTCTCTCTTCTGGTGTTCCTCCGGAAAAAATTTTGGCTGTTAGCTTTACAAGTAAAGCAGCAGATCAAATGCGTCGTCGCCTGAGTATGATGACAAGTCCCCAGGAGGCGTATCATCTTTCTGTCTCGACCTACCACAGTTATTGCCTTTCTGTCTTAAGACGAGATATTCATCATTTAGGTTATACCCAAGACTTCTCTGTTTCAACGGAATACACTACTTTTCAACTCGTTCAAAGATTAGCTAGGGACTTTGGTCAAGAAGAACAGCTTTCTCAAGAACAATCCTCTTCCCTTGCCTACGAGGTGATTCAAGCTAGGAGTATGGGAAACCTTGATGTGGAAAAATGGGAACTGATAGGCGTTTCTGAAGAAGCTCAAGCTGTTTTTCAAAGGCTTCATCAAGCCATGAGAGTTTACAATATAACAGATTTTGATGGCCTAATTGAGCTCACCCTTCTTCTTTGGAAAAAACATCCCGAATGCTTGAGAAATGAACAAAATCGTTTTGCACATGTCTTAATCGATGAGTTTCAAGATACTAATGTCCTTCAAAATCATCTTGTTCTTTCTCTAGGAAGCGGAGAGACTCATATTTGTATTGTGGGAGACGATGACCAGGCTATTTACGAATGGCGAGGGGCTTCTATAAAAAATATTTTATGTTTTCCAGCCGACCGTGTTATTAAGCTAGAACAAAACTACAGATCCAAAGAACCTATCCTCCTTGCTGCTAATGCCGTAATTGCTTGTAATGAGCAAAGGCATGGTAAAGAGCTTAAATCAATGCAAGGCCCTGGGCAACCTCTAGAAGTCTTTCATGCACCATCCGGAGAAGAAGAAGCCGAGGCTGTTGTGAGGCGCCTTATTGCCATGCGAGAAACATGGAATTTACAGTGGAAGGATTTTGCTATTCTTTTTCGGTCGAATGCATTAGCTAAATCTTTTGAAATTGCCCTATCTCGGGCCGTTTGGGAACCCAACCATCTTGATTTGCATAAAGGGTGCAGAAGAGGTATCCCTTTTCAGGTTTTCGGAGGGGATCAATCATACGAAGCTGTAGAGGAGTACGATCTTTGTGCTTACCTCTCCCTTTTTCTAAATCGTAAAGATCACGGATCCCTTCTGAGAGCCATTAATAAACCTGCTCGTGGCATTTCAGAGCATGTCTTAGATGCAATCACCTCAATACAAAGGAAAGAAGGTCACGATTTATTCGACTTGTTTTGTGAAGGTCATCCTTCTGGCATATGGGAAGGTTTGTCAGAGGAAGAACGCCGAGGTATCGATTGCTTTGTCCGGCTCATTGAAGAAGGTAGTCAGCGTATTTTAAATGAGCCCCTCCATCAGGTCCTGAATTGGCTAGTTGAAAGGACAGACTACATTGGTAAGATCAAAGAGTCGATTAAAAGTGACGCAGCATGTAATAAAAAAGAGGAGATCGTTCGGCACTTTATTCATACTGCGGAACTGTTCAGTCAGAAGTCTGAGGGGCGTTCGCTCCCCAAAACATGTCTAGACTTTATCACAAAGGTCTCCCTAGATGACTCAGGGAAACACCTTACCCGGAACCGGGGTGATGTTGTCACACTTTCCACTTTCCACGCCAGCAAAGGGCTAGAATTTCCAATCTGTTTTCTAGTAGGCCTCGAAGACAAAGTCGTTCCTCACCAACGTGGAGTCAATGAGGGACGTTTAGAGGAAGAAAGACGTCTTTTTTATGTTGCTTTGACACGAGCTATGCGCTACATCTGCCTCAGCATGGCAACAAGCAGAAAAAGAGGCTCCAGTAAAATCACATGCGAACCTTCTCCCTTTCTTTACGAGATTCCTAAAAAACTATTGCGTCCAACCTTTTGGGACGCCCCACTTCGTTATTCAGGCCCCTTGTAACTAAGCGATTGTTACGAATCCTTTAGTAATACTCAACTGACAAGCCAAACGTTCACTGTTAGGGTCTTCTCCAAAAAAGTCCAATTCCTCTTCTGTTGGGGCGTTTAAATTTTCGTGTCCAGACAGGATCTTAACGATACAAGTACCACAACCTCCTGACCGACACCCAAATAAAACTCCGTGCTGCTCACAAACACTTTTTAAACTGGAATGGTCTTCCACTTCGACTTCTATATTAGCTGTTTCAAATCTCACTTTTGCCACAGAAAAAGTCTCCACTTCTTTTATAAATTAGGATAAAGGAAGCTATCTTTTTGTGAAGACATTTCCAATGTTAGAATAGAGGTGCAAAAGTTTTGAACGAGATGGAGACGATCATCCGTTAAAGTTCCGATAACCTGTGTTGGTATTCTTAAAAAATGAAGAACTCTGTTTAAGGCTTCTCGGTCTAAACCAAGACCCAACTCATCTATAAGGATAACAGGAGCAAGATCATGTTCCTGCAAGAGATACCACTGAGCCTCTTTCAACTCAAGAACCGCTGAAAAGCTCTCCCCTCGACTGGAGAAACCACGTAGAGAGCAACCTTGTCTAAGAATTTCTAAATCATCTCGATGAGGACCACAGACAGTACAACGATAACGCCTCTCTTGTTGCTCAGAAGCCAGGAAACTCTTTCTCAAAGCAATCGATCCTTCTTCGTGTAATGAAGAAGAGGAGAGATAGTGCAATTGGATATTACCCTCTTTAAGCTTATGCTGAAGAGAGCGTAGCAACTGCAATCGACTGGATAATAGGTAGCCTCCAGACTGAATACATGTCTCCGTCCAAGGCTCCATGTCAGCAAGTTGGCCACTTTGTAAAACACGGTTCCTACTCAGAAGAGCTCGGTGGTAGCGGGTAAAATGGTGAGCATAAAGCGGATCAAAAAAGATTAGAGTCTCATCAAGAAAAGCACGCCTTAAAGCGGGTGGCCCAGATCCTAACAGCCAATCCTCCGCCATCCAAAACAATACGGGAAGAAGAAGGCGCTTGCCTGTGATATTTTGCTTATTATAGGTTATCTTTCTCTGCTGCGCTGTACCTCCCAATTCGAGAAAATGCTCAAACCCTTCTCGAAAAAAGGACATTTTCAAACAGAATTGCTTGGCTCCTTGCTGAATGAGCTCGGCGTAACGTGCTCTACGAAAACTACGACCAGAACAAAGAAGGCCAATAGCTTCCAAGAGGTTCGTTTTTCCTGCCCCATTCCTGCCTGTACAAACAGTTAAGCCGCGTTCGAAGCAGAAAGAACTATATTTCAGATTTCTCCAATGGACTACTTCGAGTAAGCGAATAAAAAAATCACTGTCTCTGATGGCGCATGGGCATGAAAACGTAGAGGACATGAGAAGAATCCTGAATCACCCCTGGTGTATAAGGATCATTAAGGGAGAACCAAACATGCTCATCATGACAATGTCTGAGAGCATCTAACACGTAGGATGGATTGAAAGAGATTTCAAAAAGAGGGCCCTCATAATGAACAGGCATCGAAATACAGCCTTCACCGATCTCAGCATGAGCTGCAGAAAGGGTCAACTGACCGGACGAAAAGGAAAAACGAACGGCTAAATGCGACTCCGTAACAAAGAGAGAAATCTGTCTAAGAATGGAAATGAATTCCTCTTTTTCTAAAAGGACCTTAATCGTTTCTTGAGTAGGAATCACACTGGCAAAATGAGGGTAATCTCCGCTCAACAGGCGAGAGACAACACGTGCCGAATCTGTTTCCATTGCAATTTTGTCTTGCATCAATTGAATCCGAGTGGGATCGTCGTTGTCCTTTAACAAACGATTCATCTCCTCAACTCCTTTGATGGGCAAAACCCACTTTTTACTCTCCTTTGGAAGAGTTGCATGTGCTGTTTCCATTTTGGCCAAACGTTTTCCGTCCGTTCCTACAACGGTTAAAACCTGATCCTCTATTTGTAAGAGCAATCCTGTGAGGATTGGCCTCGACACATCCCTCGCAACGGCAAAGGATGTTTTGAAGAAAAGCTCTCGGATTAAGCCCTGTGGTAGTTCAAAGCTAATAGCACCTTCGAAAGAGGGCAAGACTGGATATTCTTCCCTTGACATGCCGTGCAACTTAAAATGGGCTCGATCTGTACTAATTTCTGTAATATGGGAATGGCTAGTCGTCAATTCGAGATGAGGTGAAGAGATCTCTCGGATGAGTTGGAAGAATCTTCTGGCAGGGAGAGTTGTTCCTCCTCTCTCTGAAATTTGCGCTGGCAACACCCGACATAAACCAACCGTAAGATCTGTTGCCGTAAGAACGAGTTGATCTTGAGCTTCTAAAAGAAAGTTACTAAGTAGGGGCATCGTAGGTTTAGGCGCGATGACATTTTGGATCGAAGCAATCGCTTTTAGAAGATCTTCTTTAGCAACGATAAATTTCATATACTTTCTCCTGCCCTCAGACTGACCTAACGATTGCGCCGGCATACGACTCTTTGCATAGCACGGTCATCTTCACGCTTGCGGATAGCTTGACGTTTATCTAAATGACTTTTCCCTTTGGCAACAGCAAGCCGAACTTTCGCAAGCCCATTAGATAAATAGATCCCCAAAGGAATAAGTGTCAGTCCTTTTCTTTCACAAGCCAGCTTACACTGACGGATTTCTTTTTTTTTTAGCAGTAGTTTACGGTCTCTTTTTGGAGAATGGTTATGTATATTTCCCATGGCATAAGGAAGGATAGAAGCATGGCATAACCAGACTTCTTCACGGCGAACAACAGCATAGGCGTCTTGTAAATTGCCTCCTCCTTGCCGCAAAGACTTAATTTCAGTTCCGACTAAAACAATTCCAGCATCAAAGGTCTCCTCAATGACGTAATGGAAGAAAGCTTTAGTGTTTTTAACGACCTCTTTCATAACTTACGCATCCAAGAAGGGGACAAGAAATGACAAGGCCTCAGCAAGTACAAGCAAACGGTGTTTGTCTGCCTCGATCGTAAAGACGCGGCTTGAATCAAGTTTACTTAAAATCTGACCCACATGCTCATTATAGATCGTGATTCTTCTATGAACGACATCCATGTCTAAATCATCCACTCGTCCTTGTGAGGATGCCCTTTCTGTTATACGTTTCAGCAAAACGGTATCAGAGACGTGCAGCCTCAATACAACAGAAAGGTTCAAGACATTTGAAACAAGATCAACTTGCTCTGCAGTTCTAGGAATTCCATCGAGCAAAATCCAACTTTGTTCATCCATTTGAAATGTCAACAATAGACCCTTCAAATAATCCTCAAATGTTGAAAAAATCAATTTGTCCGAAATAAGCGAACCAGAATCCGATAGATGAGAGCATGCACGGCCCAACGGAGAAGAAGGGGAGGCTCGACGCACCAAGTCTCCAGTAGATAGATGAGGTATCCCCATCAGATCACTCAAAGACTTCCCCAACGTTCCTTTTCCTGATCCAGGAGGGCCTAAAAGTAAAATCGACCGAATAGCAGACTTTGCCACAAAATCAACTCCCTCTCCGTTTAAGGACTCAGTGTACCAACATTCTGAAAATTGCAGTTCGTTTGCCCAACAGATTTTTCTAAAAGGAGCCGTTCTCCACTGTGGAGCAGAGCCCAAAGACGACTAATCCTGTGCTGTTTCTCAAACCAGTGTTGAATCTCTTCCTGAGAGGTAAACAGCATACAGGCAGTTGCATAAGCATCAGCAAAAACACACGAATCAGCTTCTACGGAACAGAGAAGAAGGAAGCATGCATCCTGAGACAAAACTTTCAAAGTCTTGGGATGTACAAAGTGATAATAATTCTTTTTTTCAACTGTCCAGTAACGTTGAGATATGCCACTGCTTGCTAAGGCTCGTTCGCAGAGATCAACCACACCTAAGTCAAGCTCTTCACCATTGGGCAACCGATCTGCCAGAGCGATGGACCAAGAACGCTTTTCAGGGTGAGAACCCCAGGCGTATACTTCTCCTCCCCATTCTACAAGACCATTTTCTACTCCTAAGAAACGCAAACGTTCCGCTAAAAGATCTACACAAAATCCCTTGGCAAGACCACAAACATCGAGTTGAATACCAGGGTGTTTCTTTACAAGTACATGTCCTGCAAGAGTCAGTTTGTTCCATCCTTGCAATGGCTTCATCCTTTCTAGATCTTTTGAAGAAAGGAGCTCTTGCTGCATCAGCGCAAAACACCAACGACCCCAAATGGGGCCTATAGTCGGATCGAAAAGTCCGTCTGTCTCTTTCACACACTGATCAACTAGAGAAATAAGTCGAGCCAAAAGAGGAGAGAGGATAAAAACAGCTCCCTCAGCTTGATTAAGCCTGGCTATTTCTGATTCCGGATTCCATGGATTACAATGCTCGTGCACTTCTTGAAAGGTTTGCTCAATGACCTCCTCTATTTCTTGAATTTGAGCCGAAGAAAGCGGCTGTCCAACGGTAACATGGTATCCCATCGTCATAGCAATGCCTTCAAAAGAATGTAAGGAAGGGATGGGAGCCAAAAAACGTACAACGCAACTCAATCCAACAAGAAGAAAAAGAATAAGTAAACGACGAAACAGACACCTATGAAGGAAAGAGCCTCCCCTGTTCCATACGGTAAACCTTCTGACACTTTGAAAGGATATTAGGATCATGCGTGACACAAATGACACTCGGACATTCCTCAATGAGAGACCACACCTTCGCCTGATTGAGGTGGTCTAAACCTGAAGACCATTCATCTGCAAGTAAAATCGTCGGTTGTAATGCAAGAGCACGAATAAGAGACAGTCTTCTTTTTTCCCCTCCAGAAAGATTGTAGGGGTCTCCATTCGATGGAATGTCAAGGAATTTTAGCCACTCCATCACGCGATTGTTAAGGGCCTCCTCTTCTTTGAGGTGTATGAATTTGCTCGGGAGCAACGCATTATACAAGATAGACTCGTGACCCAAAAAAAAATCATCTTGTGGAAGATAACCGATTACAGAACGATCCTTTAGTTCGAAGCAAGTCGAAATAGAACCAGAAGCAGGTGTAGCAGCTCCACAAAGAAGAGCGAGAAGACAGCTTTTTCCCGACCCAGAAGGGCCGTAAATTGCAATCTTTTCACCCAAAGAGCAAGAGAGAGAAACTTGATATAGGATGTTACAACAGTCACGAGAGTAAGAGAGGCTTTTAGCCTCTAATAGAATCATCTGTCGCTCCTCAATAGTTCTTCAGGCGACCGCCTACAAAAAAAGAAAACAGGGAGACAGACTCCAAGGCCTACAATAAAAAGGAAAAGCATCAAGGTCTTTGATGAGAGAGGAATCAACTGTATTTCTTGTAAAAGATCTCCTATAGAAACCTCCGGAAGCCCTAAAAGAGATCCTATCCATTGGGTTGCCGAAGTGCTTCTTTTCATCACCCACTCAAGAATGAAGAAACAGGAAGCAAAAGCAATAGAAAAAGAGCAAAGGAAACAAATCCCTACCCAGGAAAGAAAACTTACTAATACTTTCTGATAAGAGCCTCCCATGATCCGAATGAGAGCAATTTCTTTTTTTTTCTGAAGCAGCAAAAGAAAGGTACACAAAAAGGTATTCACTAGGCCAAGGCAAAGAATTGCTCCGATCAAACAAGAAACAAGGAAATAGTCGTAAAAAAGAGATTGTATCCAGTCCCCATAAACAGGGTGCTCATCCAAAGAAGACAAGGAGCAGGTCGGAGGAAGCTTTTCCCTTAAAAGTTTCTTGAACGGTTGTATCTGATATAACGGAGGGAAACAGGCAAAAACACAAGAAGGCAATGCACCGGGCCATTCTGCCAGGATAAGGTCATCCGTTAAGCCCGGAAAATCCGAAAAGAATCCAGTGACGCATCCTTCTACTCTTTTTCCACTTTCAAGGAACTGAAGAGAAAGGACATCTCCTATTTGAGTATGCGTCCAGCTCTTGGGAACAAGTAGTTCTCCCTCTTTTAGAGATCCCAATTGGAAGCTTTTATTTATAATCAAAGCATCGTGACAGACAGAAGAAGATAACGAAAAACAAGAAACAGCTTCGCGACGAAAAGGAAACAGCTTAACAGATCCTATTTTGTCTAAAACACAAGCAAACTCCTCCTGTGAGGAGTAGGGAACTTGGACTAAAAGAGGTGGGAAAGACAAGCTAAGGGCCCGAAACCACTTTTTCCCCACACCTTCTGCAAGGGAATGAACCAGGGTACTCAAAAAGAGAGAAACCCCTAAGCTTAATGTGACGAGACAAGAAGGACGCGTGAGGAAAAGGGATCTAGAAAAACGGAACCAAAAAGGAACCATCACTTCGATTCAACAAACTCAACGTGCCTTCTAACCTTTGGATCAAACTTCTTGATTCGAAGCTTAGGTGCTCCCTTCTTTTTTGTTGTCCAGCGCATCTGGTCACTTGCTGTACTCTTAAGCTTGACGAGCTCTCTTGCCATCTTCTTCCCTTAGAAAACGAGTTCACCTACGCGTCAGTTTAGCTTGAGTCAATCAAAATTTCAACACTCTAGCCTGAGATTGGGATTTGCCTTCGACTCGAGAGAAGAAGCCCCTTTTTTTTGGAATTGCCAAGCTCCTAACCCTGCAATCATAACAGCATTGTCTGTTGCAAGAGCAGGTTGAGGTAAATAGATTTTGAAAGTGTGTCCAAATTTTTCCTTCAATAAACGTTGCAAATAACCATTGGCAGTCACTCCTCCACCTAAAACAAGAGCTTTCAGAGAATGAGCAGAATTAATTTTTTCAATCGTGATACAAACCACATCAAACGCAGCTTTTTGAAAAGATGCGGCCAAATCTGCTCGGTCTTGAGCAGACAAAGGTGCTTTTTTCTCTAGGTCTCTGATTTTATACAGGACTGCTGTCTTTAGACCGCTAAATGAGACATGATACGGTTCGATCTGTCCAGCTTTAAAAGAAAAACGTTTTTCGTTTCCATAATGAGCAAGTTGTTCTAACAAAGCGCCACCCGGATATCCCAATTGAAGCATAATGGCTACTTTGTCAAACGCTTCTCCGATAGCGTCATCTTGCGTCTCTCCTAAGTAAGTATAATCACCAACGGAGTGCATAAGACAAAAGAAAGTATGACCTCCAGATAAGACAATTCCTAGCGCTTGTTTGATATCCGTACGACCATGATTCATTAAGGCCGCGTAAAGGTGAGCTTCTACGTGATTCACACAAATTAGAGGACGATCTAGAACAAGAGCTAATGTCTTTGCAAAACTCATACCTACAAGCAATGCCCCGATTAATCCGGGTCCTTGTGCCACTGCAATTGCCTCTACAGAAGAGAGTTCCTTTTGCGCGGCTTTTAGTCCACGGTCAAAGAGTGGAAGTAACAGACTCAGATGTAGCCGGGCAGCTACCTCTGGAACAACACCATTCTTTGCTCTATGTACGCCTGACTGCGAATATAATTCGTGGTGAAGTACTTTCAGAGGAGAGGAAAGAAAAGCGACAGCTGTCTCATCACACGTTGTCTCGATTCCGATGATAAGCATCTCAAAGATCCATTGAAGAAAAAGCATCCTGATCTAGGATAAACAAAACGTTCTTTCTCCCTACTAAAAGGCGAGCAGGCAAAGAAGTGTCCTCATCACAAAGGACTCGTTTTACAATGGAACTTTTTTCCTTTCCTGTAATAAACACCCAAATAGAAGAACTGTTCACAATCGGACTTAGGGATAAAGAGATCCTCCAACCTTCTCCTGGAACAGAAAACGCCTCCACTAAAGGCATCTGATCGTCTTCACCTTTTTCCAATCCTTCTTTCTGTCTTAAGAAGACGTCATGGTTAGGAAAGAGAGATGCGATATGTCCATCCTCACCTAGACCAAGAAGAGAAAGGTCAAAAGGCAGTTTGTCTCCAATTCTCTTGGCATAAAGTAAAGCCTCCTGTTGAGGGGGAAGAAGTTCATCGTGAACCATAGGGAAAAAAGAGGAGCCTTTAAGGGCTTTTAGGCTATGAAAGGCGTTGCCGAAATTACTCTTTTGATGTCCTATGGGAACATAACGTTCGTCATTCCAAAACCACTCCACTCCTTTCCACAATTCTTGAGTCGAAATTTGGGCAAAGGCCTCAAAGAGAACTAGCGGAGTTTTCCCTCCGGAGAGAGCTACTTTGCAAAGGCCACTGGCGTTGATACTACTTTGGGCATAAGTAAGAAAGGCTTGAACAGTCCATTCTACCGTCTCTTTCAGCGTACCTGGTACAATGAGATCCATGCCATTTAAAGAATAACGCACATCAGCCTCTACCGATTTGTTCGAAAATAGATGAATATAACTTTAAAGTTTCAGGAGGTCCCCAAGAGCCTGCCTCATAGTAATGAAGGTGCTGCTTCTCTCTAAAATACGGGGCAAGAACTTCCCAGCCCAAAGCAGCCTCCTTTGGGGAAAGAAAAACGGATTCGTTTTGGGAAAAACTAGCCATCAAGATGGCCTCATAACCCGATAGACTCTGTTTCCAAAGACATTCTAAAGCTCTGCAAGACTTTTTTTCTTCGGAAGGCATGCCCATTATAGATGTATCTGGAAAACTGCGAATCACTAAACGCTTCCCGGAATGGAAGAGGATAATCACTTCAGTAAGTTTTTGATGTAGTCGTTTCCCTGTGAAAACCTCAAAAAAAACCCCTTTCCATTCTGGCAAAGCACTTTCGAAACACATTGCAGCAAATGTTTCCGTTTGAGAGTTGGAAGCTACACCCAACTCGTCTAAGTAACCACAAACTGTTTTCCCTTTAATCTTGCCCTCTGTGTACTGTCCAATATGAATAGGCTTTGAATGAGATAGAAAAAGCGACTTCAGAAAATGGCTACGAGCCTCCTTGAGATTTTGATCTGTCAAGAGTGCACCTGTTAAAGACAAAATCTGCAACAGATGACTTTGCACTAGATCCTTAATATGGCCTTGCTGATCATAAAATGGAGCCCTTCCCTCTATTCCTAAAGACTCTGTTGCTACAACTTGAATGCACCGAATACTCTCCTTATTCCATAGAGAGGCGATACCAGGAAGCGTCCGAACTTGGAGTAAAGATCCAATCCCCGGTTTAGAAAGGTAATGATCAATGAGATGAATGTTTTCCGCTCCAATTAAACCTTCCAAGTCTCTTTGCAGTTGCTGCGCAACCATGAAGTCGCTTCCAAATGGTTTTTCTAGGAAAAGAGAAGAACGACCCTCTTGCCAACAAGAAGAAGCCACGAGATGATGTGCAATGACAGAAAAGAATGAGGTCGAAACGGCTAAAAAAAACAATAATTCCGTTTTTTTTCCGAAATGTTCCACCTCCTTTTTCAGAGAATGGTAAGTCTCCAAATTGTCAAGTTGTAATTTGCAATAACGAAACTTGGACGCAAAACGCCTCCAAACAATTGGATTGATATCCTTGATTAGAGCCTTTTCAAGAAGGTCTTTATTCGTCACTTCCTGCCGGCCCACTCCTAAACAACAAAAATCGTTTGCAAGCAGTCCCTTGTGTTCCAATTGATAAAGAGCAGGAAGAATCTTCCGCCTTACTAAGTCCCCTGTGACACCGAACAAAACTAAAGTTTGACGTTTGCCCGGAGAGTGCATCTTTACCCCCTTAGAGGAAGACTCTGCTGTTGATGATGCCTTGCATCAAGATAACTCTGTAAAATCAGTGTAGCAGCGACTGAATCCTGTACCTCTTTCCTGCGTTTCTTTTTCAGCTGTCTTTCTTCGAGCAAGACGTCCGCTTGTCGGGAAGAGAGTCTTTCGTCCCAAGGCACAACCTGCACAGAATTTTTCTGAAGAGCCGCACATAGTTCTTGGTAGAGAACTCTAGCCCAAGCTGTCATGCGACTATCCTTCCCTGAAAGAAGAAGAGGTATGCCGACAACGATTGTTTCGACCAACTCTTGCTCAAGCACTTGAAGAATTTGATAAGCAGCTTGCCGAGGGTCGCTTGTCTTAAGCGTAATTGTTCGAAGGGGGAGGGCAAAAGAGGCAGACGGATCCGAAATGGCTAAACCACAACGCACCATGCCCGGATCAATCGCCACGCTCCTTTTATGGCCCTTCTTTGAAGAGAGGTCCAAACAGTTCAATCGTTGCAATCCTTGGTTCTACAACATTTCCCCTTATCTTCTTCCTTCGAATCGCAGGGACAACAACTCGACTTGTCCTTAGAAAAAAAGGAAAAGGAGCAACAACGCTTTCTGCACCCCCAACAAAAAAACAAGAAAATAGGACTCAAAATGAGAACAAACAGAGCAATTTTCACCAAGCTTTCCATTGAAATCCTCCTAAGGGCTTTCCAAACTGGTTCATGCCTTTCATTGACCATGTACCTCTAATTTTTCAAGAAATGTATTTGTAGGGAGATAAAAACGGAGATCAAGACTCAGTCGCACGCTCTTCAGACAACTGTCGGTGTACAAACTAACATTCTTTTAATGACTCGAGAAAAGAAACAGTATATTCCATGGGGTCAAATAGAGATAAATCCTCAATGTTACCGCCTAGGCTTAAAAAAGCAATAGGCAAGGGCCGGACCTCCAACACAGAAAAGAGAGTTCCTGATGGTCTTTCCGATCGAGTGAAAATGTATCCTGCAATTCGGAGTTGATCGGAGAACTTCAAAGCCTGGATCGAAGCGTACTGACCCAGAGAGCTATCAAGTATGAGTAGGGAATGTATACGATCAGCCGATAAAAACTTATGAGCAATGGAGACCGATTTTTTCAATTCCATCATCAAATTTTGGTTGTTCGACAGCCTACCAGAAGTATCGATCAAGATTACATCCCTCTCCTCTGCAAGCGCCTTTTGCATGCCTTGAAAAACTACGGAAGCTGGATCAGCTTTCGGCTTCCCCTGGAAACAGGGAATATCAAGAGTATCGGCCCAGAATTGAAGTTGTTCTCCTGCCGCAGCCCTGAATGTATCACTCGCAATAAGAAAGGGGCGATTGTTCTGCTGTAAAAAATATCGGGCAACTTTGGCGCAGGAGGTTGTTTTTCCATGTCCGTTTTCACCAAGGAAAAAGAACACTTGAGGCCTTTTTTTCGAAAGACAAAACGGCTCTCGCGGAACCATTTTCAATAGCTCCTCCCGTACTACCTCTTCCCAAGAACCTTTTCCTTGGCCTGAATAACGTACTGCAGATAGCAATCGATCCACAACCTTTTGGTTTGTATTTGCCGATAAAAGCGCTTCGCCTAACCAAGGAGGTGGTAAAGACTCCTTCTTGCTGTTAGAACAAGCACACGTCTTCAATCTCTGAAACAACTTGCGAAAAATCATATACGAAAGACCTGTTCTGAAATTAAGAGCTACGCTTTCTTTTAGTTGTGTGCTTTTTCTGAGCGACTATAGGAGTATCTTCTTGTTGTGCATCTGAAGGGGTAACAAAGTCGACCCAAATAGGGGACGACCAAGCGGCATGGTTGTCCTCCTGAACAATACGCAAATAGTAATAGGAAAAAAGCTTGTTTTGATGATTGAGACTAATTGACTCAAGATCATCTCGATCATCCAGAGAGAAGTCGAGGTCTGTCTGTCCAGAAGGGCAGTCTAACTTATGAAGTACTGTCCCATTGCGAATAATTTCGACAGACTTGAGGCCTGCTAATCCTGAAACAAATCCCGTCAGATGTCGATTCAGAATTAAGCCAGGTTTATCATCTGTCGAAATCTCCTGACCCATTCTTGCTCCAGCGACAAAGAAGCCCAAAAGAATGCGCGCCCCTGTTGTTGCAAAACAACTTCTTTGCGAGATAGCCTCGAAGATTGACTTCCGATTAAACTCTGGACTAAAGACTGCGGTGAGACCTGGCGAATAGCTTGATTGCTCTGCTCCTAAGCTCCTGGGGTCGATTCCACCAGCACAAAAACCAAATCGAAGATTACGATTCAAGGCCTCCCGAACAGAACCATACGAGTTCCCCTGTGCCATTTTCGAAGATTTGGATCGTATAGGGAAGAGGTTATCTTCAAGACATTCGGAGCTTCCCAGGTTGCAATATATTTCAACGACATGCTCGAACTCTTTCGAAAGATCTCTAAAGTCGTATCCTGTTTTTTCTCCCATTGTAAGAAAGGGCACAGCAATAACGTCACCTGTCATAGCTGTTTTATAAAACTTTTTCAGGTCAGCATGTGTTTTAAATTCTATATCCTTCTGATGTAAGCGAGAGTCACTTGTAGAAAACAGCTGACGACAGCCCACTTCTTTTGCTTTTCCTGAATGTTGTGCTCCAAAAAAGGTAACGAAACGATCCTCTTCATTGAAGTCTTCAATCGATTGCACAAGACTTTTAATACAACCTCCGTCTGTCAACTGATCCGGAGGTGTGATTGTTAAGAAGTTGAGTCCCATTTCATCACGAAACTGTCGAAGGTACATTTCATAAGTTTCCATCGTCTTAGACTTGGGAGGTTCTCCACGAAGATGCCCCCAAAATAAAAGGGTCTCTTCTGGAAAACAGCGAATAGGAGCACTGACGAAAACTGTTCCGTTCAGCTCATTTTTGAGCCGAATACGGTAAACGCCTACCTCATTGAAATAGAGATTGGGCAAAGTAACAAATCCTGTTTCATGCACAAACAATTGCCATTGCAAATTGTCCCTTAAATTTTCATAAGAAAGGGAAATCAAAGTGTCTGGTGGAGCGTTATTCGTAGGATTACCAAACTGATCTTCAAACCGAACAACAACATCGAACCGTTTGCCTTTTCCGACGCAAGAAGGAGCTAAAACGCGAATTTTATCCAAAACGTTTCCCAAAACATCAACAGCAATTTTTTCCTGTTCCTTAAGCCCACTCTCAGCATGCTCCATGACAATGAGAAAGAGTTTCCTTCTCTGAGTAAACGTTTGAACACGATTCGTCCCAACCCTTGACTGGAAGTCGTCTGTTTTTCCACCGATGACAATCTGAAACCTTTGCCCAACAGCTAAGGTCTTGGGAAGGATAAACTCGAAAGAGATAGTTTGGGCCTCTCCAAGAGGCCCTTCCTTTGCTTTCACAATGGTGGAGCCATTGAAAACACCAAAAATAGCGTTATCCTTTGCAACGTTTGTTTGGGGAATCTGCCACTCGTAAGCCTGTCCAGCTGACCCCATTTCTAACCGGATCAAAGTGCCCTTTTGCAGAGGGGAAGAAGGGCAAACAGAAAATTTCCAACAACCTGTTTCACCTGCTAAACACGATCCGAAATCTGCTGAAACTGTTGATCGCCGCATGGTACCTAGTCTCCATCAAACAAAACAGAACGATGCAGGGGGAATTTATCACATTTCCTGATTCCAGAATGCTTCGATTCACACCTTACGCTTTCCTGTTTTCTAAAATTCAGTATTCCCTGTATCATCGCGCTGGAATTTTGGTGCGGGGTGGAGCAGTGGAAGCTCGCTGGGCTCATAACCCAGAGGTCGTAGGTTCGAATCCTGCCCCCGCCATACTTGATCTTTTTTTGGATGCCTCTCTTGTGGGGCGGCATAGCTCAGTTGGTCAGAGCAGCGGAATCATAATCCGTAGGTCGGTGGTTCAAGTCCATCTGCCGCTATCTTTACAGAGCCCATTCTATCTGTTCTTAATCGCCTAGATCGTTTATCTCGCCTTTGCTTCTGTGCATATTGAAACAATAGGTGATGTACGTGTCCAACAACGAGATGGTGAGCCCCCTCACTTTCGCCAGGATAGGCGCTTGTCTTCGGCTGCCACAGCAATTATCCAAATTTCCTCATATGCGATTCCGGGAGGAAAAGGAAGTCTCCGTTCGTCCTGAGGTAGAGGAATATTTTTCTTCTACGCGATCCGCTCCCTTGCTGGTGGCAGAACGCGGGTTGTGCCCTCAGGATTCTAAAAAAGAAGTTGTACGAATTGGTGTGCTTTTTTCCGGAGGGCCATCCCCGGGAGGGCACAACGTCGTCCTTGGCCTTTCTGAAGCCATGACACGCCTTTCTACTCGGAACAAATTGTTCGGGTTTCAGGAAGGCTTTTGGGGCCTCCTTCATGGAGATTACGTAGAGCTTTCTCACGAGTTTTTGCGCAATTGGACCAATTCTGGAGGTTTTCATCTCTTATCCACCTCCAGGACAAAATTAGTGGGTCAGCAAGCTTTTGAACAAGCAATGGAAGTGTGTCAGTCTCTCGACCTCAACGGCTTAGTTGTCATTGGGGGGGACGATTCTAATACGAACGCAGGTCTTCTCGCCGAATTTTTTCAAAAGCAAAACTTTAAGACGTCTGTAATCGGAGTGCCTAAAACAATTGATGGAGATCTCAAGGGACACTCTATTGAGATTTCCTTTGGTCACGATACAGCATCTAAGGTCATTTCCGAACTAGTCGGTAATGTTTGCATGGATGCTTTATCGTGCAAAAAAAACTATCACTTTATTCGCTTAATGGGAAGGCATGCTTCTCATCTGACCTTAGAAACGGCTCTACAGGTGCAACCTACGTATACACTTATCAGTGAGCAAATTCGTCGTGATGGAGTCTCTCTCGATAAGTTGATTTCCTCTCTAGCAAAACTGATCAAAACACGAGCACAAGCGGGTAAGAATTACGGTGTGATCTTGGTTCCAGAAGGATTGATTGAACAGGTTCCAGGGATTGATAGTTTAATGTGTGTCCTAAACGACCTTCTCGCAAGGGATCCTCATCACACCTTAGACACTATTCATCAAAGTTTAGATCCTGCATCTGCCACAATACTCGGGTCCCTCCCAAGAACAATTCAGGAACAGTTGTTGTACGATCGAGATTCTCATGGAAATGTGGCTGTATCTAGAATCGAAACAGAAAGGCTTCTCTTGTCTCTCGTGAAACAGACCCTGGAGAAAAAGGCTTCTGAAGTCCCTTTTTCTGCCCTAACCCATTTCTTTGGATACGAGTGTCGCTGTGCTCATCCAAGCCATTTCGATGCGCATTACTGCTATGCTTTGGGCATGTGTGCGGCCGCATTGGTTTTGGAGGAAAGAAATGGGTACATGGCTCTTATTACCGACTTAGAGAAATCTGTTTCTTCTTGGCAGGTTAAAGGGGTGCCTTTAAGCTCTATGTTTCATAAAGAAAGAAGAAGAGGGCAGTGGAGTCCAGTAATACGAAAAACACTGGTAAATTTAGGAGGTCCGGCTTTTCTTAGACTTAAGGAAATGGAGGAACGGTGGGCAGTCAAAGACTGTTTCCTTTCCCCTGGCCCGTGTCAATTTAATGGAAATAGCCTTACGGACCCTCATGATATCCCCAAAACCCTATATCTGGAGAAGAATGCATGCGGAAGCTGATTCTAAGGAAAACTGTAAGCGCCTTTGCAACTCTATTCTCCATTGCGACAGTTACTTTTTTTCTCATGAAGATTATTCCTGGAGATCCTTTTGCAGAGGAAAGGCCTATTCCCAAAGAGGTCAGGGCTGCACTTAATGCGTATTACGGCTTAAATCACTCCGTTTGGGTGCAATATATCACCTATTTGAAAGGACTAGTTCAGTTGGATTTAGGCCCTTCCCTCAAGTACACGGACCGGTCCGTGAATTCTATCCTAAAAGAGGGGTTTCCCGTCTCAGCGACTTTAGGAGTAGAGGCTCTTTTTCTTTCCCTCTTCGTCGGTACGTATTGCGGAGTCTTGTCTGCTAAAAATTGGAAAAAACCGGTCGATCGTATCATTACGATCGCTTCGGTAGTAGGAATTTCTAATCCTAGTTTTGTTAAAGCCACTCTTCTTCAATATATCTTTGCAATCAAACTTGGTCTCTTCCCTGTTGCTTGCTGGGGTACTTTTCGTCACACTGTTCTGCCTGTTTTAGCCATCGCATTTTCTCCTACTTGTCACCTTGCACGTCTTATCCGATCAGGCATGATTAATGCCCTCTCACGAGACTATATTCAATTTGCTCGAGCGAAAGGTGTTCCGTGGAATCACGTCTTGTATCGTCATCTTCTTCCTGAAGCTATTTTGCCCGCTCTAGGTATCTTGGGGCCACTGACTTCTGGAATTTTAATTGGAGGGTTTGTCGTTGAAAAGATCTTTGCCATACCCGGAATTGGCCAATGGTTAGTCAAAAGCATTTCCAATCGCGACTATCCCCTTATCTTAGGATTGACTGTGTTTTATGGGTTTCTTCTTCTTATCGCGAATTTTATAGTTGATTTAATTCACATATCCCTTGACCCCCGTGTAGCTCGTTCCTCGATCTTCAGGAAGAAGTGAAGAAAGGTTTGGCGTGGCTGTATGGATAAAAATGAAAGCCTATTTTCGCCGCTTGAGAAGACTCAAGAAGAGGGAAGGCCTTTAGAGGAGATGCATTTTCCTAGCAAGGTAGCTCTAGTTTTTCGGCAATTTGTTAGGAGCAGAACAGCGTCTGGGTCCCTTCTCTTTGTGCTCGTTCTCCTTTGGGGGGCTATTTTCATTCCTGTCTTTTCTTCGCACACCTATTACGAGAACCATCTGCAGTCCGTGAATGCACCTCCAAGTACAGAGTTTTGGTTTGGAACAGACGAATTAGGACGTGACATTTTTGTGCGCGTTTGGTCCGGGGCACGTATTTCGCTTGGAGTCGGTATTGGCTCTGCCATCATTGACTTAGTTCTTGGAATTTTGTTCGGAGGGATCTCCGGATATTTTGGTGGATGGATCGATGAAGTAATGATGCGCGTGATTGATGCACTGGATGGCGTTCCCACCTTACTTAAAGCTATGGCTCTAAGATGCCTCTTTCGCGGTGGATTCTTTACCGTTCTATTTATTATTGCACTTGTGAGTTGGTGTCGAACCGCACGTATTGTCCGTTTCCAAGTTTTACAATGTAAGCACCAAGATTTCGTCCTGGCGGCCAAAGCCATTGGAGCAAACAAGAGGCATATTTTCTTTTTTCATATTCTTCCCAACATTTGGGGCCCTTTAATTGTTTCTGTCACTTTGTCCGTTCCAAGTGCCATTTTTGGAGAAGGCTTTTTGAGTTTCTTGGGCATGGGAGTTGATTTGCCTGTCGCCAGTTGGGGCAGTATGGCTAGCTCAGGGCTAGCGGCGTTGCGCTATTACCCTTGGCGACTTTTTTTTCCAATTATTTTTATCTTTATGACCATGTTAGCTTTTAACTGGATAGGGGATGGTTTAAGGGATGCCTTAGATCCGAGAGGATTTGTTGAGGAAGAAGACCCCGCATGAAGTCGATCTTAGTTGCTGAGCAATTGTCTCTCAAGCTACGTACACAACAAGGTTTGGTTCACTGCGTTAGGAATGTTTCTTTCTCTCTGAAAGAAGGAGAGGTTCTTTTTGTCCTTGGAGAATCAGGTTGTGGTAAAAGCATGTTAGCCATGTCCTTAGTCAAATTAATTCCAAGGAATATCCAATACAATCTTTCTGGAAAAGTGATTTTTGACGAAACCAATCTTGTTGAAGTGGAAGAAGATGACTTACACCATTTTCGTGGTAAATCAATTGGTTTCGTCTTTCAGAATGTCATGACAGCGTTGCATCCGATGTTTAGTATTGGAGAACAAATTGCGGAAGGTATGCGTTATCATTTGGGACTCTCTCGAAAAGAAGCAGCAGCAGAAGCACTTTACTGGCTAGAACGTGTAGGCATCTCAGATGCAAAACGCAGAACTAACCACTATCCGCATGAACTTAGTGGAGGACAGCGTCAGCGTATTGCTATTGCAGTTGCCCTAGCTTCTAAACCTCAAATTTTGATTGCAGATGAACCTACAACGGCTTTGGACGTAACTGTTCAGGAACAGATACTGACCCTTTTACAAGGGCTAAGAAGTGAATTATCGATGAGTATTTTATTCATCACCCATGATCTGGGCGTGGTCTCTGCCTTTGCTGATAGAATTCTCGTCATGTATGCAGGAAAAATTGTAGAAGAAGGTTCTGTATTTGAAATCTTTCGTGCTCCACAACATCCTTACACAAAAAGTCTCCTCCAAGCGCTTCCAACTGCACATGTATCTAAACGGCTAAAGACAATTCCAGGTAGTCCTCCTGACCTTTCTAGATTGCCAAAAGGGTGCGCTTTTGCACCGCGATGCCCTTTTGCCATGAACGTTTGTGGTTTAGAGGATGCAGAGCTTTTGACTCAGAATGATAAGAAGTGTGCTTGTCATCTATATCGTTCTGAAGCAAGAAAAGAACTGGAACGATTTGAAGTGAGTTGAAAATGCAACAGGAGACCATTTACTCTCTCAAAGATGTTTGCAAAACGTATCAGCCGGAAGGAATCTTAGCCCTCAATCACATTCACTTTGAGATTTACAGGGAAGAGATTTTTGGACTAGTAGGGGAGAGTGGTTCCGGAAAATCAACCTGTGCCCGTGTTGTTTCTCAACTAGAGGAAGTCGATTCAGGACAGTGTCTCTTCGAAGGGAGAGATATTTCTAATCTATCAGATGAAGAAATGTTTTCTCTTCGTCGAGAAATCCAGTTTGTTTTTCAAGACCCTTGTGCTGCACTTAATCCAATGCACAGAATCTTAGAAACTCTGATAGAGCCTTTGCAGTTACATGCTGACTATCTTCGCCTTAATGCATCACCTATGGAACAAATCTCCGAGCTCTTAGAAAAAGTCGGATTGTGTTCCAATGTTCTTTCACGTTTTCCCCACCAGTTTAGTGGGGGGCAGAAGCATCGTATTGGCTTGGCGAGGGCCCTTGTCCTTGAGCCTCGGCTATTGGTGTGCGATGAGCCTCTCTCTGCCTTGGACATCTCTATTCAAGCACAAATTGTCAATCTCCTTCTCGATCTTAGGGATAATTTTTCCTTAACTATTTTGATAGTAGCTCATGATCTTCTGATGATGCGTTACATGTGTGATCGTTTAGGAGTGATGTATGGTGGTACATTAGTAGAAGTTGGACCTGTTCACACAGTATACGACAACCCTCAACATCCCTATACACAACTCTTAATTGATGCGATTCCTATTCCAAACCCGGAAAAACAAAGGAAAAGAGTGCCCAAGATTGTTGTCCCAAAATACAGCTTAGAAAAAGGAAATAAAGAGACCGGCTGCCCCTTTGCTCTAAGGTGCCCCTTTGCTATGGATGTTTGCTTTGCAGTCCGTCCTACCATGACTTCTCTTGCAGATGGGAGATCTGTTGCGTGCCATCTCTTTCCTTCTTCCGGATCATGAGGATCTCATTTGTCACAAAACGCCTCCCTTGTTTATCATCCGCCAAGCGGTATGCTGCCTTAGCTCAATTTGGCAGAGCACTCGACTTGTAATCGAGCGGTTGAGGGTTCAAGTCCCTCAGGCAGCAAGTCTCATTCATGGGGGTGTCGCATAGCGGCAATTGCAGAAGACTGTAAATCTTCCGCCTTCGGGCTTCGTCAGTTCGAGTCTGACCGCCCCCAGAGCCCCTTATCTTCTCTATGGAAGAGGAGAGTAGCGAAAATTGTTACAAAAACGCTTCTGAGGAAGTTTTCAGGAAAGGCCTCACCGAACCAGACTTTAGTATAAAAAGCTGCAAAAAGGGGAGTGAACTGGCCCAAGAGGGCTAGAAAGGTTGGTGAGCTGTGTTGGAGAGCCGCGGAATAGAGAGTGTAGAAAACAAAATTCGAAAAAAATAGGGAAGAAGCTAAAGCCACGAAAATCGCCTTAGGGTGCTCTATCTTCGTCGAAACGCCTAAAAATCCGCATAAAGCCCAAGATAACAGACCAGCAGTGAACATCATAGCTGCATTTAAAAAATGAGGGCAATGTCCTTCCTTAAGAAGTTTTTTGAAATAAATCCACCCTGCTGCTCCTGATAGAACTGCTAAAAACATGACGATCTCCGGAAAGGAGAAGCTGTTGCTTGCTCCAAGTGCAAACAGGCTATTAGTGCATGCAATTGCAATACATCCCCATTGTATGAGGGAAAGACGAGTTCTTCTGCAAAGCAAAAGAGCGGTAAGAAAAGGTGTTAAGTTGTAGAGCAATTGCGTCATGGGAATTGAAACGTATTGTAATGCCCAAATTTCGCAATTTAAGGGGAAGAAGGCTTGTAAAAAAGCTAGAAAGATAATTTTTCTTCTTTCTAAGCAAGTAAGAGAAGTGACTTTTTTACAAGATTGAAAAAGAAGCAGACACGTTCCAGCAATAGATAACCTTAAGGCGACAAACAAAAAAGGGGAAATACTTGCCTCTAAAGCTGTACGAGAAAACAATGCGCTCGATGCGATGGCAGCGTAAGCCAGCAATACTTGGACAAATTGAGAAAAGGAAGGCCTCATTTCTTTGACGATCTCTCAAATGGAATGGTTTTTAGGTCCTCCGCAAGAAGTGTGTTGGGAAAGATCTCCCTGGCTTCTTCTAAAAAAGGGAAAGTATCAGGATAACGTCCCGAAAAATGAGTCAAGACAAGCTGACGAACTCCAGCTTGTTTTGCTATAGAAGCAGCATCTTTTGCGGTCATGTGTAGATTTTGCGTAGCAAGGTGTCTTTCGGACTCAAGATAAGTGCTTTCGCACAAAAAGAGCTGAGCGCCTTGTGCAGTACAAAGAGCTTGCTCACAGGGTAAGGTATCCGTGACGTAGGCGAAAACATCACCCTTTTGCATCGTGCTGACTTGATCAAGGCAAACCATTCCTTGTGATGTTTCTACACAACCTTTCGTGATCAGTTCTCTTACAGCCGGTCCACGAATAGCATGATGCTCGAGAAGCGCACGATCAAACCTCCTCTTTTCCTTCTCTGTGATCCTCCATCCAAGTGTTTCGATAGCGTGTACCAAAGGAAAAGCTTCAAGAATGAAATCTCCATCTTCTACAACGTCCCCCTCTATAATAGGATGAGGGACGACTTTGATTCTTTCATGATATGACGTCCCAAAGCGTAGACGATTGAAATAGCGCTGTCCTGATGCCGGAAAGTAGCAGTGCACCGTATGCTTGACTTGATCAAGATTCAACCGCATAAGCATAGAACCTAACCCCAAGCAATGATCACCGTGAAAATGACTAATCAAGATTTTCGTTGTTGTAGTAGGTGCTATATTTGCAAATATAAATTGCCTTTGAGTCCCTTCCCCCGGATCCAAAAGAAAACCTTCTTCGTTCCATCTTAAAAGATATCCAGGATGGCTTCGAAATCGCGTAGGTTGTTGGCTAGAACAACCAAAAATTGTCAGGTCTCGTACGCTCATGAAGTCGTGTAGTTACTCTCTTAATTCAATCTTTCTCAAGCAAAAGGGGCTCTTTTCTTGCGCTGCGTTTTCTCTTCATTTGTGTGTCCTGAAAAAGCCTCTGCTCGTCCTTTTTCAAAGGGGGCATAATCGAACGCAATGCGAAAAACTTCGTCGTAAACAGAAACAAAATGCAATGTGAGCCCACGTTTGAGAAGGGTAGGAAGCTCCTCAACGTCTTGCTTGTTAAGCGCAGGCAAAATAATATGCTTAAGCTGAGCCCTTTTGGCAGCAGCTACTTTCTCCCTTATCCCTCCTACAGGTAAAACGTGACCGTTTAAAGTCAGCTCTCCTGTCATAGAGAGACCAGGCTTAATCTTCTTTTGTAGAAGTTGAGAAAGAAGTGCAGAAACCATTGTGATACCTGCAGAAGGACCGTCTTTAGGAGTTGCACCTTCCGGAAGGTGTATATGCACTTCTTTTTTAAAGAAAAACTTAGAGCCCGTATGCTGCTTTAAAAGCCAACTCTGACAGAAGCTCCAAGCGATTTCTGCCGACTCTTTCATGACGGACCCAGCTTGTCCAGTTAAACGCATAGCAGTACGAGAGGCAGAAACTGTCAAAGTTTCTACACACAATGGGGTCCCTCCTAAAGCCGTCCAAGCTAAACCAACAGCAACTCCTATGGGAGGAGACTGTACAAGGGGATCCTCTTGGAACCGAGGTATACCCAAAAGCTTCCGAACAGATGCCTCAGTGACCTCCTTCTGACCAAATTCCTTTTTAGGAGCCGTATTGACGTGCTCCGTCACTAATTTGCGACAAATCTTTTTAATTTGTCCTTCAAAATTACGCACACCGGCTTCGCGAGCATAGCCAGAAACAATAGTTTTAAGGATTGGAACAGGGAATAGAATGGAACCAGGATTAAGGCCCACTTCTTCTAAAGAATTTGGTATCAGATGCTTTTGCGCAATTTGAATCTTCTCCTCCGTGATATAGCCGGACAGATGAATGACTTCAAAGCGATCCCGAAGAGCGTCTGGCACATGATCTAGAAGATTGGCAGACAAAACGAAAAAAACACGGCTCAAATCACAAGGAAGATCCAAATAATGGTCAAGGAATTGCCCATTTTGTTCTCGATCAAAAACCTCTAAAAGAGCTGATGCAGGGTCTCCGAGTTGCCCACTCATAATTTTGTCAATTTCATCAACAAGAATAACGGGATTCATAGACTGGCATGCCTTCAAAGCTTGAACAAACTTACCAGGCATTGATCCAATATAAGTCTTCCGATGGCCCTTGACTTCCGCTTCATCTCGCATACCACCAACAGAAAATTTAAAAAATTTTCTTCCTAAAGCTGTAGCAATGGATTTCGCTATTGTTGTCTTCCCCACTCCAGGAGGTCCAACTAGACACAGGGCAGTGCCTTTCATTTTGCCTACCATGTTGGATACAGCAACAATTTCACAAATTCTTTCCTTGACTTCTTCAACTCCCCAATGTTCTCTATTGAGAATTTGTTTTGTTTTCTTAATGCTTACAAGATGTTCATCATACATTCCCCAAGGAATTGCCGTTAACCAGTCAAGATAATTACGACAGACACCGTAATCGGGACTGTGGCTTTCCAAGCTGGCTAAACGGTGCATCTCTTCCCGCATCACACTTAAGACCTCTTGAGGAACAACCTTGCCCTGCAAACGGCTCTCGAATTTAGATATTTCGGAGTGACGATCATCACTGTCTATCCCTAATTCTTTTTTAATTGTCTTAAGCTGTTCTTTCAGAACATACTCCTTTTGAATTCTACCCAAGGCAGACTCTACCTGCTGATCAATTTCGTACTGAATCTTGCTGAGATCGTGCTCCTTCTTGACCAAGAAAAGTGTTTTTTTTAGGCGTTCTTCTAGAAGTAGGCACTCGACAAGATCTTGTAGCTCTTCTGGTTGAGCTGTTGTCAAAGATGCGATCATATCTCCTAGAGCAGCCGGTTGGTTAGGATCTGCGTGTTCTAGGAAGACACGCATCTCGTCTTTGAAAAGGGGACTAAGTGCAATCAGCTCCTTTACAGCCTTAAGTATACTGTTGGCATACGCTTTTAACCTGTTAGCAGAGACTTTGACTTCATCCTGGAGATACTCAACCTCTGCCCAGAAGTGGTCTTTTTCTTGTTTGATCGCAAGCACACGAAAACGCTTCTCTAGATCGACAATCGCCTGAAATCCACCGTGTTCTGCTGGCAATATCTTGGAAACACGTCCCGCTACGCCGACCTGGTACAACTGATCGGAGGAACATTCTGCACTAGACCCCTTGGAAAGAAGGACACCAACTGTACGCAAATCCGAACAAGCAATCTTCTTGATCGTTTCGTACTGCACACCTGATTCGATAGAGATAGGCAAAGCAATCCCAGGGAAATAGGGCCTCTTGAAAACGGGCAGAATCAAAAGTTCCTTCGGGAAAACAACGCTAGGTCGTCCTATATCTTGTGTCGGTTCATCCTCGGGGCTCGCTTCTTCAACGAGGGACTGTCGATCTTTCTTCTGTTTTGATCTCTCAGTGGACATTTCATCTCTCTGGTAGGAGGTACGCTTCCTTTCAAGCTAAGGAACAAAAATATAAGCATCGGAACCCACCAGGATAGGAGATCTTGCATTCAGAATGCAAATCCAAGGAAATTACCCTATCGAAGTGGGCTTCATCTCTGAGGCTTGCAGGGTATCTTCCTTCTGTGACATCCCATTAAAAACTTCCCACTTTGCCTTTCCACGAACAGGTTCACAAATCACCTGATTGGGGGTTTGGATAATGAGGAAAAGTTCTTCTTCAACCTCAATCAGGTAAGTACAAATTTTATGCCCGATATTGGTCCTATTTAAAACAAAAATTTTTCTAGATGATCCCTCCCGAATAGGACAGGTCCATCTCATAAGAAAATATTGCAAGAGAACACACAAGCAAATGATCGCAATTCCAATGCCACCAATCCACAAGGAGAGAGGATCCCCTTGTTGACGAAACTGGCCTATGTTGTTGCCTATTTCCTCACAAAAACAGGAAAGGGAAGGGAAGGTGAACATGAAGAGAGAAAAAAGAAACTGATACATGGTCTTGACCCGAGACGCTAAGGCTTCAGCAAGGAATGTAATCTGTTTCGAGCTTGAAGGGAAGCGGATTAAAAAGTTAAAATCCGACCCGGAAGTTGGCGTTCGCAATTCTCTGCTGGGTGATCCGCATGCAAGATCAAGGTGAAACTTTTCTGGGAAAGAAGCTGCATGTTTTAGACCATGGCTTTGTAAGGCTTGTCGATTACATGGGCTCTGATTCAACTGTGGCCCACTATGCTTCTTTGGGTAGAGCGCATACCACTACCCTCTCGGAAGAGGAGAGCATCAAAGAATGTTTCCGGCTAAACCAGCTATTTCCCTTCGAGCAGAGTTGTCTCGTTTTCCAAATTCGTTTGCCGATTTACGTTATGGGACAGCTTGTTCGTCATCGAACAGCAAAACTTAACTCCTTTTCCGCTCGTTATGCCAAAGTTGAAGACTACTTTCATGAACCTAAAGCGGAAGAATTGAGAATGCAAAGTTCTTCGAACAAACAGGTGGGAACTGATCTGTTGAATACGGAAATAGCAGAAACCTGCTCCCAGTCTATTCATAAGCTATCTAGATGGGGATACCAGGAGTACCTGTCTTTGCTCGATAGAGGAGTTTGTAGAGAACAAGCTCGAACAATTTTGCCGCAAAACATGTACACAACAATCTTTTGGAAAATAGATTTGAGAAATTTGTTTCACTTTTTACGTCTGAGATTGCATACAGATGCTCAAAAGGAAATTCGCCTTTATGCCGAGAAAATTGGCTTCGTTCTTTCACAACTTTTTCCTCTCTGTTGGAAGCATTTCCACGAAGTATATCTTTCCAGAATCTCTTTAAGCTGTTCAGAGCTTGCATTGCTCAAGCGTCTTAATGTTTCATTCTAGGATATGTCCATGTCTCACTACAGCAACAGACCAAGGTCATCCCGAGCAGATGAGATGCTGGGAAAAATATTTCCAGTCTTGTCAGGGCAAGGCCATTTAATCCTTGCAGATTACCTCGGTTCAGATGCCAGTGTTGCAAGAGGAGCGCGCTGTTCTTACGGGGATTCCAATAAGAGCTTTCATGAAGATGCAAGACTGATTCGTTTCCTTATGCGGCATGCTCATACTTCTCCTTTTGAACAAGTCTCTTTTCTCTTTCATTTACGTTTGCCCTTTTTTCTTTCGCAGCAATTTTCACGTTGTCGAGCAGCCAAAAGCCAGCTCGTTTGGCCTAAAGGAGAGTTGGAATTTTGGCTTCCAAAGCAAATGGAAGAATCCCTCTATACTTTTTATGAGGAAGCAAGAACTGTGATAAAAATGGCAAAAGAGAGAGGTGGCTCTCTGGAAACATGTCTTGCTTTTGCTCCAGGAACCTTCATAGTCGACCTTGTCTGGCAAATCGACTTGCACAACCTTTGCTACTTTATTCGTTCTAGACGAGAAGGAGCATCTCCAGAAATGAAAGAGTTTTTACAAGAATTGACGTGTTGTTTGGAAGCCGTTGCTCCCTGCTCCTTCTCTGCCTTCACAGATTACATCATCAAGGGAAGGTTACTGCACCAGAAGGAGTCTCAAGAGATATCTCGGAATTTGAGCGCTATTGCCAAAGAACAAATAGAACAAGAGGCACAAGCTATCGGGATGGCTCCAGGAGAGATACAAGAGTTTTTTAAGAAATTTTTGATCTAAAGGACTTTTGTAGAGATCACCGAATCCGTCTCTTTTGCAAGGAATTGGATAATGTTCTCTAGCCTTGAGTTCCTCCTTCTCTCTTCCATTCGCAGATCTTTTCCTTCTCCTGTGGGGGCTTTTTTTTCTTCAGCCGGAGGAGCGTCGAGGTCCTCCTCTTCTCCGAGGTTTTGTAAAACTTGAAGAACGTCAGAAAGTTCGACGTAGTTTCGCATATCTGCAATTTCCAGCAGTAGAGACTTAAAAACAATTTGCGGGGAGAAGTCCAAAATGGGAATGGATTCCTTTATTTTGGCTAAAAGGTGTACGATCTGTTTCCGATTGAAACGGGAATTAAGTTCAACAAAGCGAGTGATCTGAGTTTCAGACAGGTTTTGAATAAAAGAATGATTCTGCAAAGAAAGAACCATAAGATGATTTTGATAATGCTTTGCCATATAGCGAAGAAGAACATATCCGTCTTGGCTTTGTTGAAAAAGTTTGTCACCCGTAGCAAGCACTCCCCCTATATCTTCCTTCAAAAGAGCCTCATCTAGGTCAAGGAGAAGAGTTTGATTGGGTATCCCCAATACGGAAGAAACCTGATCTATAGACAGGTGTCCGTCCGAAAAAGCTAACAGTTGCTCCAGAATAGATTCGGCATCTCGCAGACTCCCTTCTGCACGCTCTGCAATAAGAAAAGGGACGGAAGCGTCGTAAGAGCAAGTGCCCTCTTTCTCAAGTAAAAGGGCTAACTTACGAACCATCACATCATTAGGGATCCTTCTTAGATCGAGCTGCAGGCAACGGCTCTTAATTGTAGAGGGAACTTTTTGGGGATCCGTTGTAGCTAAAACAAAAACAACATGTCGTGGAGGCTCTTCCAAAGTCTTCAGCAGTGCATTGAAAGCTTCTTTCGTTAACATGTGAACTTCATCCACGATGTAAACACGAAAGCCTCCGCCATCAGGAGTATATTGACATGTCTCAATGAGAGCGCGCATGTCATCAATCCCCCTGTGCGAAGCGCCATCTATTTCAATAACTTGCAAACTGAAACCTTGTTGAATGTCACAGCAAGAATCGCAGGAATTGCAAGGTTCTCCGTCCGATCCTATTCCTTGGCAATTGAGTGCTTTAGCAAAAATTCTAGCCAAGGATGTTTTTCCAGACCCTCTAGAACCAGATAACAAGTAAGCAGGAGCCACTCTGGCTTGTTGCACTGTCTTTCTCAAAATCTCGGCAGAGATATCTTGCCCTAAAACATCGCGAAACAGTATCGGTCTCCATCTTCTGCTCAGACCCATTTTGCTTTTACTTTTCTTTTTTGAAAAACAGCTCATTCTTGCAACCAAAGGTTCCTAGAGAGAAGAAGGCTTCATCGGCATCTCATCTGCTCCCTCAATTTTGGGGGGCGAGTAGGATCCCTTTATAACAGGTTTTAGAAAGAGATACATCACCTGGAAACAATTCGCATACGTCGTTTTTTATGGCAAAGAGGCCACCAATAGGAGAGGGCGACTATTACAATTTTTATGTATAATACGAAGAGCTAAAATATGCAAAATACGTTTTCCTTACGATTCTTGTCCGTTTGCAAGACGGAACTTGTTCTCTTAGGACGCTAGATCGTTATAGAATAAATTTTGGGAGAGCCGGCCTGCCTAGAGAGTATTTCTTCTTCAAGTCTTCCCAGTATTGGCGTTACGGTTCCTGGTATTTTGGCTTCATACTAGGGTGCTCGGTCCTTGTTTGCTCTTGTTTGCTATACCAAGGTAGCGGCTCCGTTTTTCACAGGCAATTCACGGACTTACACGTTGGCACACTTTCCCCCTATTACGTTGTGGCTCAAGTTGACTTCGTTCATTTGAACGAAGAGGAAACATGGTTAGCAAGGCAGGAGTTCTTTTCTGAACTTGACCCCGTTCTCGCTGTCAAGAATTCCGATGCAGCTTTGCGGGAATTTGAAACCCTTTTTGGACTTGACAGAAACGCGTTTGGACGGGAGCAGATAGAGTATCGAAAACTCGATTTCATGGCTAGATTTGTTACGGAAGAACTTTGTTGTTTTTTCTTTACATCCCCGTCAACTGCAACGTTCATCTCTGAAAATATGGAAGTCAATCGAGAAATCATTGCGATCCACCTCAAGGGCAAAGATTCTGTTCGAATTCCTGAATTTATCTGGAAACGTCTCCTTAAACGCATCAGTACCTTTAGATGTCCGCAAACAGCAAAGCAAGTCCTAGATTTCTTTAGAGGCTATCCCTGGGATTTTGGTATTGATGCAGGCTTTGATCAAAGAATTCGAGATTGCATTGCGCAAGTCATCCCTAATCGATACACCCAAACAAGAGCGGGAACCTTATTGCTCTCCAAAGGTGAAATCGTAAAAAATAAGCACCTACGGCTCATTGAAGCAATGAGCAACACCCTTCTTTCCCGTTCTAATCGACTAGACCTCGGACATATCTTCGGTCTTCTTGCTTTGGCTGGAAGTCTTCTTGGGGCTCTTTACGTCTACCTTTTTAGGACAGATTCCCAGGTGTCTCATTCCAGCAAGCGCCTCAGCCTTCTTTTGACTATTATCTGCGTACATCTTCTTTTTTCTTGCGCACTGCACCGGGCCCTACTTGTTTCTTTACCTCATTCTCTAAACTTTGTCGGCCGGGCACCACCCTTTGCTTTTTTATTAGCTTGGCTTTTAGCCGAATGGTATTCGCTTCATGCCTCATGTGCGATTGGTTTTTTTTGCAACGCCGTTCTTGTATTCGCCTTGCCTGTTGACCCAGTTAAATTTATTTTAATCAATACTGTCATTTTGATTGCTGTTCTTTGTTATGGAGAAAGAGGTGACAAGAAGAAGGATCTTCTGTCAGCTCTTTTTTGTTCTTGGCTATTTGCAGCTTTGATCCTTATAGGATTTAGTTTAATCGATCGCAAATGCACCTATGAGTCATTTTGCCTTGAATTGTCCGTATTCTCTATTTTTGTCATTCTCCTAATCTCCTGTGCTGTTGTTGTATTCAATCCAATTTTGGAAAGCCTTTTTTCTGTCGCTTCAAGGGCTGCCTTAGAAGGATATCTCGACCCAAGCAATCCTCTCTTACAAATGCTAAGTATTGAGGCTCCGGGTACATATAAACACTCCCTTTTTGTGTCTTATTTCTCAGAACAAGCGGCGCTCTGCATTGGTGCTAATGCACTTCTTTGCAAGGTGGCTGGTCTATATCACGATGTTGGCAAAATTTTATCCCCTATGTACTTCACAGAAAACCAACAAGGCCTAAACATTCATGAAGTGTTTCCAGCTGAAGAATCTGCTAAAATAATCATCGGACACGTAGCCGAAGGGGTTAGGATTGCTCAGAAATATGAGCTACCAGAGACTGTCGTTGACATTATTCGGGAACACCACGGAACAGGATTAGTCTACTACTTCTATTGCAAAGCCAAAACGATTGAGGGCATGAAAGGGACCCCAGAAGAAGCTTTCCGTTATCTAGGACCTAAGCCAGCCTCAAAAGAGGCTGCTCTTGTCATGATATCAGATTGCTTCGAAGCTGCCTCTCGATCCCTGGACGAAGTATCAGAAGAAAGAGCTAACTCACTCATCGATTCTATCATCTTCAACTTAATCCGAGACCACCAACTGGAGGAATGCCCTATTGGACTCCGAGAACTTCAACTCATTAAGAAAGCTTTGGTCAAAGCTTTTCTCGCATCTACGCACTCCCGTATCAAGTACCCCAAGCGGGAATAACCTCTTGAATCAAACCTCCCCCTAAACACTGCTCCCCATCGTAGAAAACGGCGGACTGTCCCGGTGTTACAGCACGTTGAGGAGAATCGAGTTGGACCTCCACTATTTCCTCTGAAATCAAGTGGAGCGCGCAAGACTGTTCTTGAGAGCGATAGCGGATTTTGACACAACACCGAAAAGGAAAATCCCTTGGTTCATCAAGCCAATTCAGATCACGAATTAAAAAACGATTTGCAAAAAGCCAAGGATGGTCTTGCCCTTGAGCAATCCATAGGGTGTTGGTAGCAAGATCTTTTCGAACGACAAACCAAGGAGGTCCTTTTCCACCAATACGGAGGCCTTTTCTTTGTCCAATAGTAAAAAAATGCAAACCACGATGCTCTCCTAAAGGTCTTCCTTCCGTGGAAAGAATGGCCCCTTGCTTAGGGGGGATGTAACGTGAAATGAACTCATTGAACTTTTTATTTTCAACGAAGCAAATCCCAACGCTATCCTTCTTGTTGTAATTAGGTAGGCAATATTTTTTGGCTAAAAACCTTACCTCCTCTTTTCGTAAAGCTCCAATAGGGAAGCGAACCCTTTTCAGGGAAGAAGCAGTTATAGCATGCAAAAAATAACTTTGATCCTTGTTCCTGTCCAAGCCTTTAAACAAGAGAGGAGTCCCAGAGACAGATCGTTTCAATCTACAATAATGGCCAGTTGCCAAAAACTGCCCTCCCATAGCAAGGGCCTTATCCAAAAGAAGACGAAATTTAATATGCTGGTTACACGCGATGTCAGGGTTAGGTGTTAAACCAGAACGTAGAGAATGCAAAAAACGATCAAAAACAAGGTTCGAAAATTCTTTTTTGAGATCCACAGCGTAGTAAGGAATGGAAATCGAATCGCACACAGCAACCACATCTTCTAAGTCCCTTTTCGCCTGGCAACCGATAAACTCATCCTCCCAGCCGGATACGAAGAGCCCTATGACGTCGTACCCCATCTCCTTGAGAAGGAGTGCGGACAAGGAAGAGTCAACACCTCCCGACATCGCGACGAAAACGCGTTCCATTTTACTTTTGCTTCGAGTCCGATTGATTATGTAAATGAATTTTCACTTTTTCAACACTTCGCTCGTTGCTAGAAAGAATTTCAATATCAAATGTATCATGGTGAATGCGAAAGCCGGACTCAGGAATGCCCCCAGTAACAAAAAAAACGTACCCGTTAAGGCTCTCGTAGTCACTGTGCCTAGGTATAACAATGTCTAGTTGTTCTTCTACGAGATAAAGGCTTGTCTTTGCATCCGTGCAGTAACTTCCGTCTGAACAAAAAACAATTTCTTCCTCTTCCTCTTCATCATACTCATCACTGATATCACCAACAAGTTCTTCTAAAACGTCTTCGATTGTGATCACACCTGATGTTCCTCCATACTCATCTACGACAATAGCTAAGTGAGCTTGACGAATCCGAAATTCCTGAAGCATTCTCCCTAGAGAGAGAGTTTCGGGAATAAAAAAAGGCTTCTTCCCTAGTGAGGAGACTGGTGCTTGAAGAATGGCAGGGTCTTTTCTTGAAGCAAAAAACGCGTCAAATAAATCTCTAGACATCAAGATCCCAATAATTCGATCCATGGAATCTTGGTAAATCGGTGTTCGCGTATAGCCCTCCTCTGTCCACCAGGATAAGGCGTCTGAAATAGAAGTCTGTCCGGAAATAGCAACGACTTTGACTCGAGGCACCATAATCTCACGGACAATACGATCTTGGTATCTTAGAACACCACGCAGTAAAGTCCTACTCGTTAAATCGTCCAGACCTGTCTCATTCACGTCGTGAATAACGTCCCGCATTTTGTCACGAAAATCTTCTAAACGATCACCAGAAGAATGTGTCTTTCTTAAAAAAAGCCAGGTTAAAAAGACACTGACTGGGGAGAGAACCGAAAGAATGAGAGAAGAAAAAAAAGCAAAATATTGTCGTATACGCAGAGAACTGGCCCCAGCAATCCATCTCGGCAAAATCTCCCAAAACGTCTCTAGAAAGAGGATATAAAGAACAATGTAGAAGAAACAAAGCCACACAGGTTCTTTGGGAATGCAATACATTCCAACAGACAAGTTGCACAGATGTCGTAAAATTTGAGATGAAACAAGAAGGTTAAACCTCAAGGGAAGAACCTGACTACCAAAAGCCCTAGTCAAAAGATGCTTATAAAAGAAAAAACAGCCCAAACTTGCCAAATTTGACTTAACTTTGTAACGGTACATTCTTGCCAAGTCTAAGCCAAGAGCCGAAACAACAAAGCAAGACAAGGCCAGGATCAAAACGCCTATGGTGAGCTTGATGGACAGCAAAAAAAACCTACCTGGCTAGATGCGCAGCAAAGAAAAACTTTCTGAAAGAGTTTCTACCCTGACCTTAGGCTTCAAGGTTAGATTTTGCTCTAGCAAGATGGAAACAATCTTTTCTTGTTTCAATAGCATCGCATCCCTTCCTTTAGAAGATTGATCTTCGAACCCAGATAAATGCAAAAGTCCATGCACGAGATACAAGAGCACTTCTTCATAAGGATCCTTACCTTTCTCTTGAGCATAATCGACCGCAGTTCTGGGGCAGATAAAAATTTCTCCCAGTAAGGAACAGCGAAAAGGGGGAGAACAATGATCATGCAAGGGAAAGGAGATACAATCCGTTGGAAAAGGGTCGCCAAAGAACTGGGCATGTAACTGACAGATAGACTCTATATCAGCAAAGTAAAGGGTAACGGAAGACGCGGAAACCCTCACTTCTCTTAGAACACGCTTGACTAGAGTAGGCAAGTCTCTAAAACAGAGAACGAGGTCCCTTTGGGAATTTTCCACGGTAACAAGAAGCATAAAGGCAAAACGCTGCTTAATCGATTGAAACCAACGGTGTCTTGGGTAAACCAGTAACAGTTTTATTTATTTTATCGTCCCATCTACCTAATTTTCTCAACACAGCGACTCTCTCCCACCTTGTAAGGACACTTCTCTTCTGTGAAGAGCGACCCTTTCTTCCGTAACTACGGTGCTTAGACACAACAACCCTCCTAAAAACATCTCGAAATTTTCCCGACAAACACAAGCGGGCTCAAATCACTTGGAACAGCACTAACTACAACCCGAAAGGAAAGCCCTTTAGGTTGATTCTTTGTTCCTTCCATCTCAGTCAATCGCGGCTTCCTTCTCCTGGGCGAAAAGGAACGGTTTCTCATTTTCTTACTCTTTCTGGTCATTGACTTGATCTGTCCTAAACAATCCTAAATCTCGGGGGTCCAGCATATCGAGATCGGAAATAAAATGGTGTACATTGTTTTCTCTATTCCTCTGCTTCTTTTTCTTCCTCTTCTCGAAAAATTCTTTTTAGTTTCTTTAGGCGCTTAAACTTCTTTTTCTTGCCTGTGTTCTTCTCCAGAAGATTTAGGGGAACAAAAAAAGAAATTTGTGGAATAGGCTCCTTTAGGTGAGTAAAAGCAGTCTCCTTTTTCTTTTTGCACCTTGTTTTTCTGGTGTCTTTCCATTCTTTTCGATCTTCTACATGTCTTAGTTGGTAAATGGAGCGCAGAAAGAGAGGCTTTGGTTTTTTTTGAGAAAGCAAAGGGATCCTGTGTGAAATCTGACCGCTGACTTTCTTCATTAAGCTCGTCTTTTCTGAGAAAGGGACAATCTGACAAGGGACTTGTACAAAAAAGCAAGCTCTTTTGAAGAACGCAACAGCCCTTCGACTTGTTCTGACAAGTTGTTCGCGCTCTTTCCAAAAATCAATGTGATCTTGTTCTCCTCGTTCTTGTGCCAGGAGTCGTTTGATTTCTAAATCGGAAGAGTATCTTCTCCCTTCTTCAGGGCAATACCCTCGTGAAGGAGCAGGAACGGTGGATAAACCCTCGCTTCGTGCACAGGCCACTGTATCGAAACGTGCCCAATGGTACATGAGGAGGAGAGATTCTACCCCTGAAGGGGAAACGAGGTCTATAAGGTGCCTCATTCCTTGAATGAAAATTATGTAATGTTCATTTTTCGTAGAAGATGAATCTAGTTCTTTGGATAAGTTCATGTTTTGGAAGATGATGTTGGGACGATAAATGAGGTATATAAAGTGTTAAATTCGCGAATGAAGTGAATGAGTAGAGAGCTCTTTTATGATGAAGATCAAGCATTCTAAGGCGTGCTTATGGAAATGATCCGAACAAAGAGACAAAGCAGTCTTGAGCAGCTGTCCGATTTTTTTTCGAGTTGGCAATCCTCTGTTCAGGAGACAGTACGCCAAATGACTCTCTTCGTACTTGTAACAGAAAACAGCGAAGAAGTTTCTTTTCTTCTCAGAAAGATGCGGTTAGCAGGTCGGATCAAGAAAGTAGACTCGATCAAAGACCTACTTGAACAAGTCGAGGAAATGTCACATCTGTTTTTTGCGTCTTCTCTGAAAACAGTGGCCTATTCCCTTGACCTCAAAAATTGTTCAGACGTCGAGATAGCTTTTGTAAAAGAAGCAATTAGAATAGTGGAGGTTTCGTCCTCTGCCCAAGTTGTTGTGAGCTCACCCAAGCCTTTTAAGGAGCAAATTTTTGGCCAAGTAAGATGTCTGGACTGGAGCAATCCACAGCCCCAAAGAGTGCAAGATCGCTATTTAGGTCTGGCCTGTTTTTTAGCCAAACAACAGGGGATAGAACTAGACTTGGAACAAGCCGAAGCTCTGGCTTGTTCGTGCAAAAATAATCCTTATGCCTTGGAGAACGAGTTGATCAAACTGTCCTTGGGTTGGCCGAAAGAGTGGCTTCCCTCCCTTTACGGATCTGAAAGCGTTTGGGATTTCTTGAGGAAGATAGAGAAAAGGGAGTGGAGAAATGCCCTAGAACTCATCCATCTCATGGACGGTCACCCAGAAACAGCTGTCCGATGGATGGTCGCTTTAAGGAGTCATTTAAGCAAGTTATTGGCTCTACAACTTTCAGGAGGGTCTCCGAATGAGCCGCATGCTTGGAATGAGAAAAGACGCCAAGCTCTTCGCTTTTCACTTAGAAAAATTGGTAAAAACAACCTAATGGCAATGATCTGCTCCTTGGGAGCAGCAGAAACTGCCGTTCGCCTAGGAGAGGCTTCACCAAAGGAAGCTTTACAGGCTTGGGCCCTAAGCCTAGTCGAACTCTAAGCGTTTTGGGGTGACAATATCCATTTTATTTTATTTTTGACTTGTTTGATCTGTTAAGATCAATTTTTTGGGCTTCCTTTTATGGTGGTACCATGTCGGCTAGGCATCCCATTCTTCGTGTAGAGGCCTCTCTACTCAATGCGCCCCTGAATAATCTGAAAAAACTCTGCTGTAGTCTCGAAAAGGATGGGGTCGATGGATTACATTTGGACATCATGGATGGCCATTTCGTAGCTAATTTGTCCTTCTCTTTCGGCCCTAGCTTCATTGAGCAAGTACGCTCCTTTTCCAAATTGCCACTTCACATCCATCTTATGACATGCCAGCCTCAAAAATATTTTCCCTGTTTTATCCAGGCTGGGGCTACCGCGCTCTCTTTTCATTATGAAACTGCATTGGAGGAAGCCCCCCAACTTATTGACTCCTTGAAGGCGAAAGGGGTCGAAGTAGGCATGGCTGTGTCCCCTGAGACGAGTTTGGAAGTTATTAAACCTCTTCTTTCTAGACTTGATCGTGTTTTATTGATGAGCGTGACCCCTGGTTTTGGTGGGCAAAAATTTATGTCCAATGTGCTACCTAAAATTCATCTACTTTCGAACTGGTCCAAGTCTTTGCGCATTCAGGTTGACGGAGGAATACAACTGAAAACAGGACGAATTTGTCTTTCCCAAGGAGCTAATGAATTGGCCATTGGGTCAGCACTTTTCAAAGAAGAAACACCTCGGCATACCTTCCTACACCTTTTAAAAAGGGGAGAACCTAGTTAAAATGAATGTCTTATTCTTTCTTGAATTAGAGAAGATTCTCTATCTGTGCGGAGGCAAAACATGAATCATTCCACTAAGAAAGGCACTTCAACTTTAACCGAAAAAGGATTGGAGTTTCTCTACATTCAAGATGACCACACTTATCTCTTCCTCGACATGAATTCCTTAAATATGATGCCGGTTCCCAGGGATATCATCGATGGAAAAGCCCTCTATCTGAAAGAAGGTGTCGTTGTCAGAGGGCGAGTGTGCGAGGAAGAAATCATTTCCATTGAGTTGCCCCAATTCTTAGAGCTCATGGTCTCAAAAGTGGAAACCTGTGAAGAGGAGCAAAATTTGTCGAATGCCACCTTGGAAACGGGAGCTATCATTAAGGTTCCCCCTTTCATCGAATCGGGAGATATTGTGAAGGTGGATACGCGCTTAGAGGAATACATCCAGCGAATTTAG